>JAGXLT010000022.1 GCA_018334525.1 Gammaproteobacteria bacterium | reverse complement strand
TTGCCAAAAAAAGCGCCATCATCGCTGTGGGTGCGTTACTACTGGCCGCACTGATTATCGGGCTGAGCACTGATTTAGTATCGGCTTTTTTCGGGCTGTTCGTATTAATTATGGGAGCAGCACTACTCACGCCGTTAGTCGTGCTGATGACCGGCGCCCTTTTGCGGCCATTCACCCGAGGCCGCCCCTATGCGGCCTTAATTGTTGAAGGCGCAGTGGCATCACTCAGCCGCACGGGCGTGGCCGTTGCCGCATTAACGGTGGCGGTGGCAGCGGTGATTGGCGTGGCCGTTATGATTACGAGTTTTCGGGGCAGTGTGGTGGATTGGCTGGAGGGTTCCCTGGCGGCGGATTTTTATATTTCAGCGCCAGAGCGTGTTTTAACCGATTCGCTGGCCGACTCGCTCGGCGCGTTACCCGAGGTTGATTATGTGAGCCGCTCACGCTGGGTTGATCTGGCAACCGATCAGGGCCCGGTTGAGTTATGGGCCCTTGAGTTACCAGCAGGACAGGCACCGGCGGTAGATATTCGCCAAGGGGATCCTGCCGCTGCATTGCAGGCGTTTGCTGAGACCCGCGCGGTGCTGGTCAGCGAAGCGTTTGCCAGCCGGCAGAATTTAGCGCCGGGCGATTCCATACAGCTGCCAGTGGGCGCGGAGCAACAGCGCTTTGACGTGGCCGGCGTGCATCGTGACTATGCCTCACCGGGCGGCGTGGTGCTCATGCGCAGGGCGCTTTATCAATCGCTGTATGGTGACGATGCCTTATCCGGCGTTGGTGTGCACCTGCAGCCTCAGACTGATCGTGCAATGGCACTGACAACGCTGGAGCAGAGGGTTGGCGGCACACCTGGCGCACGGGTGGTGGATAATGCCGCCATTTTCGATCAGTCACTCGCCATTTTTGATCGAACCTTTGCCATTACCGGAGTGTTGCGCTGGCTGGCAGGTTTGGTGGCGTTTGTAGGAGTGCTGGGTGCGCTGATGGCATTACATTTAGATAGAACACGCGAGTTTGCGGTGCTGCGAGCCATCGGATTGAGCCGTAGCGGGCTGGGATGGGTGATTGGTGGCCAGAGTGGTCTGCTGGGATTAGTAGCCGGCCTGTGCGCCATTCCATTGGGTGTGGCGCTGGCGTGGCTTTTGGTTTTTGTGATTAATCAGCGGGCCTTTGGCTGGACGATGGGCTTTGATCTGCACGCCATGCCGCTGCTGGAAGGCGTTATGCTCGCGGTATTAGCAGCGCTGATTGCGGCTGTTCAGCCCGCACTTCGGGCAGCGCGTTTAGCGCCGGCGTTATTATTAGCTGCGGCTGTTGGTGGGGCTCAGGCACAAAACATGGCGGATGTGATGGGGCCGGATATCGATACCGATCGGTTTGCCCGAGTGACCGGCCCGCAACCCTTGGTTTTCCCTGATGATCATGGCGCGCATCCCGATTACCGCACAGAGTGGTGGTATTTCGTGGGTAATTTAGCGGATGACCAGGGGCAGGCGTTTGGTTTTCAGCTAACGCTGTTTCGATCGGCGCTTGACCCTGAGCGGCAGGCCAGAAGCTCTAATTGGGCTACGCGGCAGGCCTGGATGGGGCATTTTGCGATTACCGATATTACCGGGGGCGATCATCGAGCCGTGGAGCGCTACCAGCGGGGTGCGTTGGGCCTGGCCGGCGCCCAGGTGCGCCCCGTGCGCATATGGATGGATGACTGGCAGGCGCTTTCGCTAACTGACGCAACACTGTTTCCGCTGCAGCTGAGCGCGCAGGATGAGCAAACCGAAATCGGATTGGATCTGAATTTAGAAGCCCTCAAGCCGCATGTGCTGCAGGGCAATGCAGGCTATAGTCAAAAAGGCGAAGATCCCGGTAACGCCTCATGCTATTACTCATTTACTCGCCTAGGTGCTGAGGGGCAAGTCACTTTTGCTGGCCAAACCTATACGGTAGACGGTACTGCCTGGCTTGACCGGGAATGGAGCACGAGTGCACTGGATAGTAATCAGGAAGGCTGGGACTGGTTTTCGCTGCAGCTTCAAGATGGCCGGGATGTGATGGTATATCGCTTACGGCGGACTGATGGAAGCACCGCACCGCAGTCCGCAGGCATCGTAGTCGAGCCTGATGGCCAATCCAGCGTACTCAGCGCCCAGGATTTCACGCTGACCCCAATCCGACATTGGCAAAGCCCGAAAACCGACTCACGTTATCCGGTTGAATGGTCGCTTTCCATTCCTGAGCATAATCTTGAGCTTTCGGTTGAGGCGCGTTTGGATGCACAGGAAATGCCCACCACCATTCGTTACTGGGAAGGCGCGGTCGGTGTACAGGGGAGTACCGCTGGTGTGGGCTATATGGAACTAACGGGTTACTGATCCATTTCCGCTTCCAGCGCTTCTTCGATATTCAAATCGCCTTCCTCCAGCGCAGCAATCATCGCAGGAATGCCGCCATCTCGCCCTGCGGGTTGTAGCGCGTCGCGAAAGACGATCAATAAACTGACACCGCTGGTTTCCACATCAAACACCCGCCACCGGTCATCGCGATAATAAAGCTGCAGGCGCAGGGTGGTATCTTCCACATTAGGGCCGATAACCCGCGCGCTGATTACCGCGCGTGGCGACTCTTCACTGACGGTGCGTAGCTGTACTTCGCCATTTTCGGAAAAATCGACGGTTTCTGTGGCAAATTCTTTTAAAGCATCCACATAAAGGTTGCCGATGCGCTGTTCAAGGGCGCGGGTAAAACGCGTAATTTCGTCTTCACTGGCCTGTCGAGCAAGCCGGCCCATGGCAAAGCGCGCCATCAGTTGAGTATCAAACCACGGCAGAATTTGTGTATTAACAATTTCCTGTGCGATCGCATCATCGTTTTTAATGCCGTCGATATTTTCTCTAATTACCGTGAGCGTATCGCTCACCACACGATCGACAACGGCCTCGGGTGAGTCGCTGGTGGCAGAAGCCGGTGGGTTAATCAGCAGCCCTGATAGCAGACTCAGCATCAGCAGCATCATCGCGCGCTTCACATAGCGATAAAAGGTGCTGAAGATAGGCAAGCCTGCGCCTCGATAAATCGATGCGGTGAGCCAGCGTGGCATCATGCTCTGGCACCAGGTGCAGTAGGTCTGCATAAAAAAACACTCCAAAACTATCGATGTACCGCAGTTGGCGGTTACGGTCTAGCACCAGGTTATCGAGCCCGTAAAGATCGATGACCTTCTCTTCTTTGGCATACCAAAGCTCAGCTTGTTCAACAAAGCGCCTCAGCGCGTGCCTTGCCTCGGGCAGTTGGCTGAGCAAGGGCGCCGCTTCTTCCTCATGCGCCGGATTTGCCAAATCAAACCAGCGCGACACAGTGGGCGCCATGGCGACCAGGCTTTCAACGCCATTAATTCGGGTGCGTACAAAAAGCGCTGGTGGCACAATTTCGCCTAGCGCTTTGCGAAGCAACCCGTGCTCACGTTGCAGCGTTTTAGCCTCATTCGCTGATAGGGGTTGCCGTGGAATCTTGATCACAATATCCAAAGGGCTTCGCCATCCTTTGCGTCGCACAGTGCCACTGGATCGCCAGACTTCGCAGTGGTGGCCGCTGCTAGCGATTAATGTGGCGGGCATGCGTCGAGTCGGAATACAGCCAATGAGATGGTCAATCCGGTCGTTTTCGCGTCCCATGCCAAAACCCTATCACCGCTTGAGGTGTAATAGGGAAAAAACTGCCAGTATGCCGCTACCGGTCATGACGAGCGCCATCGCCAGCAAGGGCTCAAATGGCAGCAAACCGATGGTTAATGCACTCAGCGCACCCAGCCCGAATTGCGACACGCCAAAGAGGGCTGAGGCGGCCCCCGCGTTTTGCGGATGACGGTTAAGCAAACTGGAAACCGTATTCGCCGCAATCACGCCCACAGTGCCAAGAGAAATAAATAAAAATGGGGTAATGATCCACTGGCTGGTTACTCCGTTTAACACTAATATGAGCATACAGGCGGAGCCGCTGGCTAGAATGCCAATGCCAAATTGCATCAACCGCCGTGCGCCGTAATGCATGACAAGCTGGCTGTTGAGCAGGTTGCCTAAGACTAAGCCGATCACATTAAGCCCGAAAAAATAGCCGAAGGCGGTTTCTGAAACACCAAAGACTTCGGTGTAAACAAACGGGCTACCCGCCACATAAGCAAAGAGTGCCGCAAAAGCCATACCACCGGCACCAAGCAGGGGCAGCGAGGCGGTATCGGTAATTACCGGCAGGTAGCCGCTGAACAGATAGCGCAAAGCGCTGACCGGGCGGGCATGTCGGGGATGCGTTTCCGGGATGCTATAAATAACGAGCAGCAGGCATATCACCCCAAATAGCCCGAGCACCCAGAAGTTGGCCCGCCAGCCCAATAATGCGGTAATCCACCCACCCAGTATCGGGGCGACGAGTGGCGCTGCCGCCATTACCAAGATGACAAAGGACATCACCTGAGCGGCGCGTCTTCCAGAATAAATATCTCGCACAATCGCACGCGCAATGACCGGGCCTGCTGCCGCGCCAAAGCCCTGCAGCAGACGACCGATTAGCAGGACATCGATACTGGGTGCAAGCGCGCAGACCACCGTAGCAATCAGGTAGAGTAAGATTCCAAAGGTGAGTGGTGTTCGCCGACCATAGCGATCAGCTAACGGTCCATAAAACAGCTGGCCGGTGGCAAGACCCACAAAAAAAAGGCTCAAGCTTTGCTGCGCCAGCATCGATGAAATACCCAGCTCGTTGCTGAGCTGCGGTAGTGCAGGCAGATAGAGGTCGATCGAAAGCGGCGCGAAAGCGGTAATCACGCCAAGCATCACGATCATGGTCTTTTTTAAACTGATATCAGAAGTCGACATAACCCCTCATTATAGGCCTTCTACAAGGAGTCTCCTATGGCCAATGTACAACCCCTGCCCGCGCCAGCGCCTGAGATCAGCTTGTCTGAGGTGGCAGCGGCCCTGTGTGATGCAGCGCCGTTTATGGTGTTAACCGGGGCCGGGGTGTCTACCGGGTCGGGTATTCCTGATTACCGGGATCATGCTGGCGCGTGGAAGCGCCGTGCGCCGATGCAGTTAAGCGAATTTATTGGTAGTGAGCTGGGGCGTCAAAGGTACTGGGCACGCAGCCTGGTGGGCTGGAAAACGGTAGAAAGTGCCCAACCCAATGCGGCGCATCATGCATTGGTAAGCCTTGAACGGCGCGGGCTCATTCAAGGCCTGGTCACGCAAAATGTGGATGGTCTGCATCAGCAGGCGGGCAGTCAGCAGGTGGTGGATTTGCATGGCCGGCTTGATCGCGTTGAGTGTCTGGATTGTGGGCGTGTCATGCCGCGGCAGGAACATCAGATGGCATTGGAAGCCGCTAATCCTGATTGGGCGGCCAGCGTGCAGAAAACCGGCATCGCACCGGATGGTGATGCCGATCTGCAGGCAGCCGATTACGCTGAGTTTCGGGTGCCTGCCTGCTCGGCTTGCGGTGGCTTACTCAAACCGGCGGTGGTGTTTTTTGGCGAAAATGTGCCGTTAGAGCGGGTTGCCACGGTGCGGCAGATGCTGGCGCAATCGGGTGGCTTACTGGTCGTGGGCTCCTCATTAATGGTGTGGTCGGGCTATCGGTTTGTGCGCGCGGCGGCAGCAGCCGGTAAACCGGTTTATATTCTTGGGCTGGGCGTGACCCGGGGCGATGCCGAAGCGCAGGGCCGGGTGACCATGGAATGCCGTGCCGGGTTAAGTGCGTTGGAGCAGCTATGAAACGGCCTTTGCCAAGCAAAATCTGTGTGGTCTGCCAACGGCCATTTAACTGGCGCCGCAAATGGGCAAAAGACTGGGAGTCGGTTCGCTACTGCTCAGAGCGTTGCCGGCGACAGCGCACAAAAAAGGCAGATTAATGGCAGATCAGCTGGTGTGGTTTAAGCGAGACTTGCGCGTTGCAGATCATGCGCCGTTAAACGCGGCGATTGCTGCCGGTCCGGTGCGCCCGGTGTATGTGATCGAGCCTGAGTTGTGGGCACAGCCGGATAGTGCGCAGCGGCATTGGGCATTTATTAAAGACTGTTTAGTTGAGTTGCAGGTTGCGCTTTCTGAGCTGGGCCTTGAGTTACTGGTGCTTAATGGCAGTCTGCCGGCCGTTTTTGCCGAGCTGCATGCCAAAGTGCCTTTCGCCGCTATCCATTCCCATCAGGAAACGGGCAACGCCTGGAGCTATGCGCGCGATCGTGCCGTGGCTGACTGGTGCCGAACCGCGCAAGTACATTGGCATCAAACGCCAAATTTTGGGGTTGTGCGTGGTCTTCGCAAGCGTACCGGTTGGGTGAAGCAGTGGGAGGCACGCATGACTCAGCCCATCGCCGATCCGCTTGCAAAACCGGCACAGGCAGCAGTCGCGCTGCCGGGTGCTGAGTGGCCTGAAACCTTAGGGCAGGGCCAGCTGGCATGCCCCGGCCGTCAAGCCGGGGGGCGGCAGGCCGCCGAGCAACTGCTCGATAGCTTTTTAGCCACACGTGGACAGCACTATCGCCAGGGGATGTCGAGCCCGGGCTCGGCGGCCACAGTATGCTCCAGGCTTTCACCCCATATGGCCTACGGCACGCTTTCCCTGCGCGAGGTTGTGCAACGGCATCGGCAGCGCTGGGCGGCCGTGCGGGCCGAAGCCCCCGGCAGCGCGTGGTCAAAGTCATTAAAATCTTTTGAATCACGACTGCACTGGCACTGCCACTTTATTCAAAAACTGGAAATGGACCCGTCGATTGAATGGCGCAATCGTAACCCGGGTGATAATGACCTGCGCGATGAACAAAACCTCGATCAAGCGCGTTATACCGCCTGGGCAACGGGCCAAACCGGTATTCCCTTTGTTGATGCCTGTATGCGGCAGCTTATCCATGATGGGTGGATTAACTTTCGGATGCGCGCCATGTTGGTGGCTTTTTCTAGCTATCACCTTTGGCTGCACTGGCGGGAGCCGGCATTGCATCTGGCGCGATGCTTTACTGATTATGAGCCGGGTATTCATTATTGCCAGATTCAAATGCAGGCCGGCACCACGGGTGTGCATGCGCTGCGCATTTACAACCCGGTGAAACAATCGCGCGATCAGGATCCGGATGGAGAGTATATTCGCCGTTGGGTGCCGCAGCTTAGTGCGGTGCCTACGGAGTGGATCCATGCACCCTGGCACTTAACCGGGCAACTGCAGCAGCGCTATGGCGTAAAGCTCGGCACCGACTACCCGTGGCCGATTGTCGATCATGAAAAGGCAGCCAGAGAGGCTAAAGCTCGCATTCTGGCGCGCCGAAAACCGGTGGAGCCCGATCAGCAGACGCTGGATTTCTAAACGGACTGAGTTATCGCTTAGTCATCACCGGCAAGCTGGTCATGCAAAGCCGTGGGCGTATCCACTTTCGGCAGGCAGCGCTGACCCTGGCAAACCCATGCACCGATGTCTGATGGTGCCGATGGATAAAATACAAGACGTGCCGGATGCAACCCGGCATCGGTAACGGCGCGCCAGTCTTCAGCCTGCTCACCTGCGTGAACAGTGACCAGCGTTGGTGGAGATAGCTGTTCATCGAGCGCGTTTAATAAGGCGCAGTGTGCGCCGGGGCTTTCATGAATGCGCGCGCTTGCAGCCCGAATGGTCCGTGCGGCTGCGTCGGTGTAGCGCGGTTCAGCCTGCCAGACACCCAACCGGTTCAGCGCTTCTGCCGCAATGCCGTTGCCATTGGGTAGGGCATCGTCAGCAAAGCTGCGCGGGCGTTGTATCAGTGGCTCGTGATCATCCGCAGTAAAATAAAAACCACCCTGCTCAGTATCTTCAAAATGCTCAAGTAAGGTGTCAGCCAGGGCAAAAGCCCAATCCTCCCGCCCGGGTGACCAACGCGCCTGCTGTAACTCAAGCAGCGCTGCCAGCATAAAGGCATGGTCATCTAAAAAGCCGGGTATGCCGAGTTTGCCCTGACGCCAACTTACGGCAAGCCGTACCTCGCGCCATAGGTGCTCACGAATAAAGGTTTCGGCGCGCTCGGCGGCATCAATATACCGGGGCTCATCCAAAAAGCGGCCTGCCCGCGCCAGCGCCCGAATCATCAGTGCATTCCAGGCGGTGAGTACCTTGTCATCACGAGCTGGCTTTTCGCGCTGATTTCTAGCCGCCAGTAATGCGGCCCGGCCACGGTTCCAGCGCTCAACGACCTCCTCACGGGGGCACTGCAACCGTTTTGCCAGCTCAGAAAATGCCATGTGTACCTGTGGGTGCCAGCGCCCCTCAAAATTAGGTCGCTCATCGAGCCCCAGGCGATGCACCACCACTTGGGCATCAACGCCATCTAAAACCTCACTGACCTGCATGGGTGTCCAGAGATAAAAGGCGCCTTCGCCCTCGCTGGTATCGGCATCGAGTGATGTGGCAAACCCCCCTTCGGGCAGCAACATCTCACGCAATGCCCAATCGGCTGTTTCACGGGCGATTCGGGCAAAAAATTCATCACCGGTGGCGCGCCACGCATCTGTGGTGGCAACAATAAGCAGCGCGTTGTCTGAGAGCATTTTTTCGAAATGCGGAATCATCCACTGCCCATCAACCGAGTAGCGTGAAAAACCACCACCAATCTGATCAAAGATACCGCCTAAACCCATTCGACGAAGGGTATGGCACACCATATGCAGGGCGCCACGATCCGGGTTGCCCTCGTCACGCCGGCGCGCATATTCGCGCAGCAGTCGCTCTAAGGCCGTGGGTTGCGGGAATTTGGGTGCAGATCCAAAGCCGCCAAACGCCGGATCATAGCGAGATGCCAGCTGTTTGCGGCCGGCATCCAACAATGCCTGGTCAGGGTCAACGCCCTCGTCACTATGGCCCAGGTTTTTGAGCACTCGCGTCATTCTTTCGTTTTGCTCGCTGATTTCGTTTGGCTGTTCTTTCCAGG
Source organism: Gammaproteobacteria bacterium (assembly GCA_018334525.1). Lineage (GTDB taxonomy): Bacteria > Pseudomonadota > Gammaproteobacteria > Nitrococcales > Nitrococcaceae > Spiribacter. Next base: position 358 of record JAGXLT010000022.1, on the reverse strand, counting down.
CCAGACTGACTTGGCTAAGCATCTGCCGAAAAGAAGCCATTTCCTGTTTTGGCTCAGGCGGAAAATAGGTGCCAGAAAAAAATGGTAACTGATCTGGCGTGAGCACTACCGTTAAGGGCCAGCCGCCGCTTTGGCCGGTGAGCAGTTGGTGTGCAGTCTGGTAGATTCGATCTAGATCGGGGCGCTCCTCACGATCTACCTTAATGTTGACGAAGTCGTGGTTCATTTGTGCTGCGGTTGCCGGATCGGCAAATGACTCATGTGCCATCACATGACACCAGTGGCAGGCGGCATAACCGATCGACAATAAAATGGGCTTATTGAGTGAGCGGGCAGCATCTAGTGCCGCCTCATCCCA
>JAGXLT010000205.1 GCA_018334525.1 Gammaproteobacteria bacterium | reverse complement strand
AGTGAGCGGATCAACCTTCCATTTCCACCAGGAGCCACGGGGTCGCCCGGTGCCATACTCGCTGTCTTTACGCTTAAGCATTAACCCCTCAACCCCGCGTGATCGAGATTCATCTCGCAGTGCATGTAGAGCCTCCCAGCTTGGTGCAGACGCAAGGGGCGATAGCGCCAGCGGTGGGCAGCAGTCTTTAAGTAATGCTTCCAACTGAGCGCGTCGCTCACTTAAAGGGCGGGATCTAAGATCCTGGCCACGGTGCTCAAGTAAGTCATAAATTAAAAATTGCACCGGTGCTTCCGCGCGCAACTTAGCGCTCACCTGTTTTCGACCGAGGCGACGCTGCAGCACTGAAAACGGCAGCACACCGTTGTTCCAGGCCAGGATTTCGCCATCAACGACCGTGCCTAGCGGCAATTGTTTGGCCGCCTCCAGTAGCTCTGGGAACGCCGTATCGATCATTTGCTCGCCGCGCGACCAGAGGTGCTGAGCACCCCCACGGCAGAGAAGCTGTGCCCGAATGCCATCCCATTTCCATTCGATCTGCCAGTCGTTAATTGCGTTTAGCTCGCTGGCTGGATCAGCCTTAATGGGATGGGCAAGGAAGAAAGGGTAGGGTTGCGAGGCCATTTCTTCAGCGGAGCGAGCCTCAAAAAGGCCGCTAAAAAAGCCCGAGGTTGGTTCCCATTGCCCCATTAACCGATGCGCAATCACAGCACGGGGCTGGCCGGTTGTTTCAGCCAGTGCGCGTTCAACCAGTGTTTGTGATACGCCAATACGCAGTGCGCCGGTCAGTAATTTGGTATACACAAACCGACTCCAAGCATCGAGGGCCTGCCAGGCGCTAACCACGGCTTGTTGACGGTCGGTTTCTTCTAAATCACGCAAGCCGATCACACGACTATCCACCCATTCACTTAAGCCTTGCTGCAATGCTTGTGAATCGTTTGGGTTGGGGTCGAGCAGCAGGGCTACGGTTTCGGCAAGATCGCCAACATGCGCATGGGTTTCGTCTATCAGCCAAAGAGGCAGGCTGCTCGCTTGAGCAAGCCACGCTTTCAGCTGGGCCGGACCGAGTAGGCGTTTGATGCGGCGGCCGCTTAAAAAATAAACCGCCCAGGCGGCATCAGCAGCAGGCGCTGAGCTGAAATAAGCAACTAGGCATTGCACTTTATCGTTGGTGCCACGGGCCCGATCGATTTGCGCAATGAGCTCGACAAATGCCCTCATTCGTCGACCTCGCCATAGGGAGTAACAAACGGCGCGGCGTTTAAGCCCTGCTCTCGCAAATACCGCACAAGCTCATCTGCGCGCCCGTGTGTGGTGTAAACCTGCGTGGCACCGGTCTGCTCAATGGTTTGCAGTAGAGTAGGCCAGTCCACATGATCTGAAATAACGAAGCCACGATCATGCCCGCGCCGGCGGCGATTGCCGCGAATTCGCATCCAGCCGGATGCAAATGCCGTTGATGGATCAGCAAAATGCCGCATCCATGCAGTCCCTGCGGCACTGGGTGGTGCAATAATTAAACTGGCTGAGAAGTCTTCCCCTTTAGGGGCCTGGCTAACCGGTGTGGCGGGTGCCATCGCGATGCCGGCTTCACGATAAAGTGCGGTTAAAGGTGCCACTGCGCCATGCAGATACACAGGACCAGGCAGTGCTGAGGGCAGTGAAGCCAGCACACGCTGTGCCTTGCCTAGTGCATAACACAGCAGCATGCTGCTTCGGCCGGCTTGCGCGTTGGCCTGCCACCATGCCATGAGCTCCGCCATGACCTCTTCCATTGGCGGCCAACGATAGGCAGGCAGTGCAAAGGTGGCTTCGGTAATGAACGTATCGCAGACAATAGGCTCAAAAGGCTGACAGGTGGGGTCAGGATCCCGTTTGTAATCACCGGACACCACCCATACCCTGTCGCCATCACTCACCCGCACTTGTGCGGAGCCAAGCACATGCCCGGCAGGATGCAGGCTAACGGTGACAGGGCCGAATTGAACGGGCTCGCCATAGGCAAGCGGTGTAAGCGAGATATCCTGCCCGAGGCGATGACGTAATAATCGCTCGCCATCCATGGCAGCCCAGTAGTGTTGACTCCCGGCGCGGGCATGGTCAGCGTGCGCATGCGTGACCACCGCGCGCCCCACAGCGCGCCAGGGGTCAATATAAAAATCGCCAAGGGGGCAGTAGAGCCCGAGTGGTGAAGGTTCAATAAGCGAAACGATAGCCATCTTTAAATTGTAACGCGGTCAGGAGGGAGAACGGATGAATACCTTGGGTCAGCAATCAAATGTGCTTGTTGTGGGCGCTACGGGTGCCATTGGCTCAGCCTTTGTGCGCCGATTGGCCAATCAGGTCGGCGTCAATCGGGTCTGGGCTGCATCCCGCCAGGTTAACTCCCCGGCCATGAACGCATTGCTGCGGACATGCGACGATAATGTTGTGCCTGTTTCCGTTGAGCTGACCGATCCGGGCTCAATTCAAGCGCTGGCAGAGCACATTGCCTCTGAAACACCCTGCCTGCATCTGTTGATTAATGCTTTTGGGATTTTGCATGACGAGCAATCCGGCATTCGGCCTGAAAAACGCTTAGAAGACCTCTCGGCAGAGGGGTTGCTCGCGAATTATCAAATTAATGCAATGGCGCCCGCGCTGATTGGCCGGCACTGCCTTGGGTTGTTGAACCATAAGGAGCGCGCTGTGTTTGCCAGCCTTTCTGCCCGAGTGGGGAGTATTAGTGATAACGCCCTCGGTGGCTGGTATGCCTACCGAATGAGTAAAGCCGCACAAAATATGTTTACTCAAGGCATGGCTATTGAATGCGCGCGCCGGGCTCGGCGAGTGATCTGCTTGGCGCTGCATCCGGGCACAACCGACTCAGCCCTATCGGCACCATTCCAATCTCGTGTGCCGGATGGTA
>JAGXLT010000204.1 GCA_018334525.1 Gammaproteobacteria bacterium | reverse complement strand
GCTGCGATGGCCCCCTCTCCCTCAGGCACCGCCTCCTGCATGTAACGGCCTCGATCCCGAACCAGACGCACACCATCCGCAAAATCGAGCGCGCCGCTACAGACCAGCGCGGTGAATTCACCCAGGCTGTGTCCCGCCATGTAGGCCGGCATAATCTCGCCGCCCTCGCACCATGTCCGCCACACCGCAACGCCTGCAGTGAGCATTAAAGGCTGTGTGTAATCTGTACGATTCATTAACGACTCAGGGCCTTCACATGCCACTTTCCATAAATCTTCATCCAGCGCGCCTGACGCTTCGATAAAGGTTTTCTGAACAACCGCATGTGCCTCTGCAAGGTCCTGAAGCATACCGATGGATTGTGATCCCTGGCCGGGAAATAAAAACGCAAGGTCAGATCTGGATTGCATAAAGCTTGGATTCCTCTAATAACGAATGAGTGCTGAGCCCCACGTAAAGCCAGCACCAAACGCTTCCAGTAAGAGCACATCATTGCGCTTAATCCGCCCATCCCGAACGGCCACGTTGAGCGCGAGCGGAATCGACGCCGCAGACGTGTTGCCATGGGTTGCTACCGTGCTGACAACCTGACTCAACGGCAGATTTAACTTCTTCGCGGTGGCCTCCATTATCCGCACGTTCGCCTGATGAGGTATGAGCCAGTCAATATCACCGCGCTGCATGCCGTTTGCCTGCAGCGTATCGGTCACTAAGGTGCACAAGGTGTGCACCGCCACCTTAAAGACCTCGTTTCCCTTCATCGTAACCTTCCCGTGAACACCCTGAAGCGCTTCATACCCCTGCCCTACGCCCCAGGGTACGTTTAGCAAGCTCTCCTGACGGCCGTCGGCATGCAAATGCGTTGAGAGAATGCCGGGCTGCTCAGCACCGCCCAGTACCACCGCGCCCGCACCGTCACCAAATAAAATGCAGGTTCCACGGTCTTCCCAATTGAGAATGCGCGAGAAAATTTCCGCGCCAATCACCAATGCGGTTTTAGCGCCCTCGGTCTTAATAAAACGGTTGGCAACATCCAGTGCATAAATAAAGCCTGAGCAGGCCGCAGAAACATCGAATGCAATGGTTCCGGCAGGCACACCGAGGCGCTGCTGAAGCCGCGTCGCAGTACTCGGAAAAACCTGATCCGGCGTGGACGTGGCTAAAATGATGAGGTCAATATCCTCTGCGCTGATATCAGCCGCCGCAATGGCTTGTTGTGCTGCGTTCAGGGCCAGATCAGAGCAGGATTCCTCTTCCGCAGCGATATGTCTTGATTCTATGCCCGTTCGTTCGCGAATCCACGCATCAGATGTATCGACCCATTGCTCCAGCTCGCTGTTGGGCATTACTCGTTCCGGCAGATAGCCACCGGTGCCGAGTATTCGACTGTAAATCATGCGCTCTCCCCCGAACGAAAAAGCTCCCCAAGCCGCTGATCAATGCGCTGTGGAATAGCCTCTTTTGCTTCGAGGATACCGGTTTCGATTGCCCGCTCAAATGCAAATGCATCTGCGCCACCGTGACTTTTCACAACAACGCCGCGCAGACCCAGCAGGCTAGCGCCGTTATAAAACCGTGGATCGAGGCGTCGCCGCAGGGCTTTTAATACGGGCAATGATAGAAATCCGGCCAATTTGGTGAGGGGGCTTCGGCTGAATTCCTCTCGCAGGTATTGCGAAATCATCTTGGCCACGCCCTCACTGCTTTTTAATGCCACGTTGCCGATAAATCCATCGCAGACGACCAGGTCGGCCTGATTCTGGTACATCGTGTCACCCTCCACATATCCAACATAGTGAAGGTCACTTGCCTGCAGAAGTTGTGCCGCTTGCTTGACCTGATCATTCCCCTTGATCTCTTCTTCGCCCAGATTGAGCAGACCCACTCGAGGTTTAACCGCATCGCCTGATGCCTCGACAAGCACTGATCCCATGACAGCAAATTGAAATAAATGCTCGGCGCTACAATCGATATTGGCGCCAAGATCGAGCATCCGAAAATGCCCGTTCAAGCACGGGATAATCGTACAAATCGCGGGACGATCAATGCCGGGAAGCGTTTTGAGTACATACCGGGCGGTGGCCATTAACGCACCCGTATTTCCTGCACTAACGCAAGCGGCCGCAGCTTCTGACTTCACGCGCTCGATAGCAACGCGCATTGAGGAGTCTTTTTTGTATCGAAGTGCTTGAGATGGAGATTCATCCATCGCAACGACCTGACTGGCGGCGATCAGTGATAGCTGCTCACCTTCCTGACCGCCATACTGTTGAAGCGCTTGTTGTAGGGCTTTCAGATCACCAATCAGTTCTAAATGAACATCGGGATGGCGTGCGATAATCGTTAACGCAGCGGGCACCGTAGCCGACGGCCCACGATCCCCTCCCATCGCATCGATTGCGATCGTGCAGTAAGACTTCATTAACAGTGGGAGCGGCGAGACGCCTACTCGTCAATACCGGTAGTCACCTTACGGCCACGGTAATATCCGTCGGCAGAGATATGATGCCGGCGATGAACCTCACCCGTTGTTGGCTCTATGCTAAGCGTTGGACCTTCGATGGCGTCATGGCTGCGACGCATGCCACGACGAGAAGGCGTTTTCTTAGATTTCTGTACGGCCATTACGTTGTCCTATTTATCCTGTTGCTCTTTTAACTCAGCCAGCACCGCCATTGGGTGAGGCTTTTCATAACTTGTCTGCCAACCAATTCCCGGGCAATTCTCTTCTTCATGTAATGCGACTATCGGCACCGCTAATAACAGCTCATCCTCGACAAGCGTCGTGACTGACAGTTCGCCTTTTATCGCGATAACCGGCGTCGCTTCCATGGGTAGCGTATCTGCTGCTTCTCCAGATTCAACTACTGTTAATTGAAAAACGCTCGTTAACTGCGTTTGCAGCGTACCAAG
>JAGXLT010000203.1 GCA_018334525.1 Gammaproteobacteria bacterium | reverse complement strand
GCATTGAGCAATCGATGCGCGAGTCTGCGGTCAGTGGCCTTGATGCTGAATCGATCGAGGGAAATTCGGCTTTACCGCCTATTCTGTGTGTGATGCGTGAGGACTGGCATCAGGGGGTGGTTGGGATCGTGGCAGGACGCCTTAAAGAGCGCTTTCACCGCCCTGTAATTGCCTTCGCGCCGGCTGATAATGGCGAGCTTAAGGGCTCAGGTCGGTCAACGGCCAATGTGCACATGCGCGATTTAATTGACGCGGTTGATGTTGCCACTGACCGAGCCCTGATTAAGCGCTTTGGGGGGCATGCGATGGCCGCAGGTCTCACGTTGCCCCAGCAAGCCTACGAGCCATTTAAAGCCTGTATCGAACGAATCGTACGAGAAAAATACGGCGATGAGATAGTTGCCGATAGGATTCTCACCGATGGTGAGCTGACTGCCGATGATTTTACGCTGCAGCGAGCTTCACAACTCAGAGCGGCAGGCCCCTGGGGAAGCGGTTGCCCGGCTCCATGCTTTAGAGGCGAGTTTTTTGTCCACTCAACCCGGGTGGTCGGAAAAACGCATTTGCGCTTAGAGCTTAGTCCGGCTAACGCTTCGAATCAGCGTTTCGAGGGTATAGCGTTTAACGCGATCGATGCGTTGCCGCGGCTGACTAAAAACCGGACAGATGGCCAGCAAACCGCCATCATTTTCCGGTTGGATGTCAATCGTTACCAGGGGCGTGATCGGCTACAGTTGGTTGTAGATCATTTTTTGCCTGAAGCATCGCTAAGTCGGCAATGATTGCGGCCGCCTCATCGCGCAGAACATCCGGCACGGCATCTCGATCCAGGTCTTCAAGTGATTCAATCGGCGCCAGCCCGTAGGCCTGCAGCTGTTCATTAATAGCGCTCAGCCTTGCCGTTTCCTGTTTGGCAATTTGGGCACGGCGTTTCTCTTCATTTAAGGCCACCACGGTGTCCTGACTCTCTTGCCGAAGGCGGGCCGCCTCCATAGATGCACTTTTTAACGCCGGTTCGCGATTAAGTCGTTGCTCATGTCGTTTTTTAAGTTCAACCACGAGCGACTGAAGATTGGACAATTCCCGATACGGTGTTGAGTCAATCGTGTTCCATGGCAGCGCGTTATCTGCATCTCTCTCGTTAGCCATGTTCGGTAGCTCAGGGTAGGGGAGCAGAATATCCGGCGTAACGCCCTCAAGTTGAGTGCTATCACCATTGATTCGGTAAAACTTGGCAATGGTCAATTTCAATCGCCCGGCCATATCGGCGCTATTAGTCACACCAAACCGATCCAGCCCGATCAAAGTTTGTACAGTACCTTTTCCAAAGGTTTGTGCGCCCATGACCACTCCGCGGCCATAATCCTGGATGGCAGCTGCAAAAATCTCGGAGGCTGATGCACTGTTACTGTCCACCAACACACCCAGCGGTCCCTCAAATAATGCCCTGGATGTACCAGAGTCGCTGAGCACCTCTTTTTGCCCGTTACTCCGACGCACCTGAACAACAGGGCCTTCGCCGATGAATAGCCCGGTAAGCTTTACCGCCTCGTCTAACGAGCCCCCGGAATTGCCACGCAGATCGATAACCAGACCATCAATATCAGCTAACTTGCCATCTTCAAGTAATGCCGCCACATCACGAGTGGTGCTGCGGTAATTTTTCTCGCCCGCGCTTGCCGCGGCAAAATCTGTGTAGAAAGTGGGCAATTGGACAACCCCGATGCGATAGTCCTTACCGGATTGTTCCACATCGATGACATCGGCTTTTGCCGCCTGTTCTTCGAGCTCAATTGTGTTTCGCTCCAGTGTGACGAGGCGTGATCCACCGCCGGTGGATCCTGCTGAAGGTATGATTTCGAGGGTGACCTCTGAGCCCTTGGGCCCGCGGATGAGATCCACGACATCGCCAAGACGCCAACCCACCACATCCTCTATAGCGTCCGCCCGCTGCCCGACACCGATGACTTGATCGCCAGGCCCGAGTTCACCGCTCTGCGAAGCGGGTCCACCGGCGATCAGTTCAACAATTTCAACAAAGTCACCTTCCATGCTCAGGAGTGCGCCGATGCCCTCCAAAGACAGACTCATGTTGATGTCAAAATTCTCTGAGGCGCGCGGGGAAAGATAGCTGCTGTGGGGATCATAGACGTTTGACAACGCACTGATAAAGGTCTGAAAAACATCTTCAGCCGTGTACTGATCCAAATTGCGCGCCAGACGTTCGTATCGCTTTGTCAGCGACTCACGAATCGTCTCGATATCCCGTTCGGTGAGTTTCTGGGTCAATATGTCGTTCAGAACGCGTTTTTGCCAGATTTGATCAAGCGACTCGGCGGTCTCGGCCCATTCAGCGTCTCTTCGATTAAGATCAAGCTCCTGATTGCTGTTGAAATCAAGCTCACTCTTCAATAGCGCAACAGCGTATTCGCTACGCTCCTTAACACGTTGCCGGTAGCGCTCAAAAATCTCAAAGGCGACCTCAAGATCTCCGGCTGCCACTTCAGTCCCAAGCCGAGGTTGCGAAGCAGAAAATGCGTCAATATCTGTCTGTAGGAAATAAAACCGCTCAGGGTCAAGCATTTCGAAGTAGCGGGTATAGAACGCTTCAGAAATGTCTTCATCGATTGCTTGTTTGCGGTAGTGGTAACGCTCAAGCAGTTCGGCAACGACCTGACTGGCCTGCCCATGATGCGCCTCCGGGGCAAGTTCCCCTTTGCCCTGAGCAATGTTCCCGATGGCAAATGCCAGCAGTAAGGTGGAAATGAGCAGATGGCGCATTGATTGAAACTCCAATATCTCGTCAATCTTGTATGCTAATCAGACTGTGGAATCACCGATAAGATCCATCATACGCAAAAGGGATATGAATGTTCACTGAACAACCAGAGCTAGAGATTATTCTCTCTCCTCTC
>JAGXLT010000021.1 GCA_018334525.1 Gammaproteobacteria bacterium | reverse complement strand
AGCTGATCAACATCCAGTGGTATTTGCGCTTCGACTGACGGATCCGTTTCGCGCGCGGCTGATGCCACCATCACAACAAACTCACCACGCGCCTGATTTGCATCGGCGGCCTGCCACTCGATCAGCCGATCCAGCGTATCCAGGCGAGTCGTTTCAAACCGCTTCGTTAACTCTCTGGAAATAGCAGCCTCACGGGAGCCGCCAAACACCGCAGCCATTTCACTCAGCGTGGCGCCAAGGCGTCGACCCGCTTCAAAAAACACTAAGGTTTCAGAGGAATTCGCTAATACCTCAAGCCGCCGACGTCGCGCCGCGGCCCGGGCTGGCAGAAATCCCTCAAAACAAAAACGATCTGTTGGCAAACCGGCAACCGACAAAGCAGCAGTTATGCTGGATGGTCCGGGCACCGCCAGCACGGTTAAGCCGGCCTTACGAGCGGCACGAACCAGTCGATAACCTGGGTCACTGATCAGCGGCGTCCCCGCATCGCTGACCAACGCGATATCGTCTCCGGCCTGCAAGCGCTCGAGTAATCGCTCCACACGGCTGGCTTCGTTATGTTCGTGCAATGACAATTGTGGCGTCCGGCAATCAAACTGCTCGAGCAAACGGCCGGTATGCCGTGTATCCTCCGCAGCAATCACGGCAACATGATTTAATATCCCGATAGCTCGAGGGCTCATATCACTGAGATTGCCGATGGGTGTTGCCACCACATATAGACTTCCAGGTTGGTTTGACACCATTACTCCAGCCGCTCGATACTTAATGAAGAGTGCTGAGTTTACTCGGCTGTAAAGACCGTCGCGAGGTTCGCTTTTGTCTCTCCTGCGCTGTACACGCTATTTTGCCTTTGCACTGACCGCATTGCTCGGTCTTTCCGCTTGCGCACCTCTTACCATGCAAGAGCGTGATGGACCACGAAATCCTGCCGACTCTCCACGCATCACAGCAGCAGAAATTGCGCTTAGTAATGACGATCTTAGTGCCGCAACCACCCTATTGCGCATGGCCGCCAAAGAGTTCAGGGGTGCACGCTCAGATGATCTGATGCTGGAAGCGGAAATTTTTGCGAGCGAATTAGCGCAGGTACCAGTCAGCAGCACATCGCCTGCGTATGTGCAGTTACAAACGCTTGCAAACCGGCTTAATGGCCGTTTACCCACCCGGCTGCAAGGGCGCTACTGGGAAAGCGTTGCCGCTGCGCAGCGAGAACGCGGACAAGCCAGGCAGGCGCTCCGCTCACAGTGGAAAGCATTTGAAGCCGCACGCTCCCCCCAGCAACGCCTCCGCGCTGAGGCGCGCCTGTGGCAGGATTTACAGAAGATTCCCACAGACCAATTAATTCAGAGCGAGTCACAGACCTGGCCCGTCGGCCTTTCCGCCTGGCGGACACTTGCACTGGCCGTAAAACCGAAATCATTAATGCTCAGTGGCGCAACAGAAGGCATCGATGAGTGGCGTGCGAAAGGGGATACCGATGGTGTGAGTGATCTGTTAATCACCCGCATACAAGCGATGCATCGATACGCGCATGCCCCTGTTAAACAAATTGCGCTGTTATTACCATTAAGCGGCGATCTATCAGGCCCGGGCCGCCGTATTCAAACCGGATTCCTAGCCGCCTATTACAGCATCGACGCATTACAACGCCCCGAAAACATTCGCTTTATTGATATCGGGACAAGCGGGCTTGCGCCGGCTGCAGGCTACAGAGAAGCCGTAACAGGTGGGGCGGACATCGTACTTGGCCCATTAAGCAAAGATGCAGTAGCCTCGGTGCTTAACGGCGCGGAAATCACCGTACCTTTACTTGCACTGAACCGCATTGATCAGACACCCCCCGGCTCTAGCGCAAATACTTTCCAGTTCGGGCTGGCACCCGAAGATGAAGCTGCGGCCACTGCGGCGACTGCGCTGGCACTTGGATATCAGCGGATCGTCATCCTGGCGGGCAACGATGACTGGAGCCAGCGCGTGACCGATGCATTTGTTGCCGCGCTTAATGATGGCGAAGGTACGGCCCTGGAAATACAGCGCTACCCGAGTGATCAGGACGACTTATCGATACCCGTACGCGGAATATTAAACCTCGATGAGGCCGATCAACGAACCGAGCGTCTTGAGTCGTTACTTGGTATCAGGCTTAAAACAGAACCAAAACGGCGTAGTGATGCGGAAGCGCTGTTCATTGCCGCACGACCGGGAGCTGCTCGTGTGCTGATTCCACAGATTCGATTCCATGACGGTCTGGATCTGCCTGTGCTCGCACCCGCATCGGCAGTGCCTGGCAGTGGTGAGAATGTAGAGCGTGATTTTGAAGGCGTGGTCTTTGCTGAAATGCCATGGCTGATGCCCGACGATATGCCCCCATCGGCTGCCGCTGCCTACAATCAACTCATCCGTGAACGAGAGGCGGATCAAATCGGTCGGCTTGAAGCGCTCGGTGTAGACGCCTTTCACCTGGCAAAGCTCATTCACATCCTAAAGCAGCAACCGGGCCTGGATTACCCGGGCGCCTCGGGCTTATTACACATTAGTGAAAAGGGCTTTATTAAACGCCGTCTTGCGCCGGTTGAAGTACGCACAGGCAGCCTGCACCGACTGCTTGATACACAAGGCCGGCCACTTGATTATTTTCCATGACACAATTACCCCGGGCAATCGGTGACCAGGCCGAGAATCAGGCACTCCAATACCTTGAGCAACAGGGCTTAAAGTTAATCACGAGAAACTTTCAGATTCGTCGTGGTGAAATTGATCTCATCATGCAGCATGCCGATGAACTCGTATTTATTGAAGTACGTACCCGAAGCAACACGGCCTATGGCGACGGCGTAGAGAGCATTAACCGTAGCAAGCGCCTACGATTAGTGGCGGCGGCTAGTGCCTATTTGCAGCGTCAGCGGTACGATATGCCAGCCCGCTTCGATGTGGTTTCGATTGATGGCCAGGGGCAAATTAACTGGATTGCGGATGCATTCAGGGCGGACGACTAGATGAGCCGGGAGGGGCCATGAAAGACACCGATCGAATTGAACAGATTTTTCGCGAAAGCATTGATGCCAAAATTCAGGCGATGGAAACACTGAGTCCTTCCATTGCCGCTGCGGGTCACCTGATGGCGCATTGCCTGCAACACGATGGCCGCATCTTGAGTTGTGGTAACGGAGGATCGGCAGGAGATGCGCAGCATTTCTCCTCTGAACTGCTCAATCGTTTTGAGATGGAACGACCCGGTCTGCCTGCTATCGCACTGACCACGGATAGCTCAACTGTCACCTCTATCGCGAATGACTATCGGTTTGAAGAAATTTTTGCCCGCCAGATTTCGGCATTGGCACATCCGGGCGATGTCATTCTTGCGATTAGCACCAGCGGCAATAGTGCCAATGTGCTGCGGGCCATTGAGGCAGCGCATGAGCGTGGCGCCGGCGTAGTCGCCCTGACCGGCCGCGATGGAGGTCCAATGGCACTCAAGCTGATGGATGACGACGTGGAAATACGCGCGCCTTCAACCGTAACCGCGCGCATTCAGGAAATTCATTTGGTAGCGATTCACTGCCTGTGCGACTTAATCGACAGAAAACTATTTAACAACGCGTAGTCCGGGCCGATTCGGTGGCGGCTCGAGATCCCCATCTTCTTCGGTGAAGACCATGCCACGGCCGTTTTCCCGCGCGTAGATGGCAAGCACTTCGGAAAGTGGCACAGTCACCTGACGCGACACACCCCCAAAACGGGCGCTTAATTCAACAAATTCATCACCAAGCGCTAGACTACCGACGGCATTTGGAGAGATATTCAGAATCAGCCGTCCACCCTCGGCAAACTCCTCCGGCGCAACCACGCCCTCACCCATCACATTAATCAACAGATGTGGAGTCAGACCGTTATCCACGATCCACTCATGCAGTGCGCGCAGTAAATAGGGACGACTTGGCGTCATCAGGCAGGCCGCATTGCCCGCTCGGCCTCCGTGAGGCTGAGCTGAAAGGCTTCACGCTCAAACAAACGCTCACCATAGGCCACAATCGACGCTGCCTGTTCGGGCAGATCAACACCGTAAAATGGCAGTCGCCATAATAATGGCGCCAAAGCGCAATCCATCATGCTGAGCTCTTCACTAAGGAAAAACGGGGTGCCCGTCTCGAAGATATCCGCGCTTGCGGTAAGCCCTTCAACTAATTCACGTCGAGCCGCAGGCCGCTTGCGCTTATCCTGCCGCTCAAGCAACTCAAGAAGCCGATACCAGTCACGCTCGACTCGGGATATGACAAGCTTTGCTTTAGCGCGAGAAACCGGATCAATGGGCATCAGTGGCGGATGAGGAAAACGCTCATCCAAATATTCACAAATCACCCGCGCGTCATATAACGCGAGCTCCCTGTCAACGAGGGTTGGAGTTTCCCCATAAGGATTCAGCCAGAGCAGATCTTCCGGCTGCGGACCGGCTGATGAGACTTCAACGATTTCTACAGAGATACCTTTTTCAGCGAGCACCAGGCGCACCCGATGACTATCTGCACTTGCCGCATCTGTGTAGAGGCCCATCGTGGAACGTTGGCTGAGGGAGACGACGGCCTCAACGGGCTGCTGGGTAGAGCGACTCAGTGGATATCCCTCCAGTATTCGCGCTTCAACAGATACGCAAGGATAGTGAAAATCACCAAAAACCCAATGACCCAGACACCAATTTCCTGTCGCTTAGCACGAACAGGCTCGGCTAAGAACGCCATAAAGTTTGTGATATCGCGAGTCGCCTGCTGGAACTCTTCTTCCGAGAGCATTCCGGCCTGCTGCTCTGACACACGAATACCGGCAACGGCTATTTCGTCACCGACTTCTTCGAACTTTGCCTCCGGCACACCCTGCAAAGTCCACAAGACATGCGGCATCGAAGAGTTTACGAGCAGCGTGTTATTCCAACCCGCACTCGCATCAGGATCACGATAAAAGCTATTCAGATAGGTATAAACCCAATCGGCCCCGCGAGAACGTGCGGTCAATGATAAATCCGGGGCTGAAGCACCAAACCAACGCTCCGCATCTGCCTCACGCATCGCAGCACGCATCATGTTGCCTTCCTGGTAGGACCCGTAGATCAGGTTGTCCTCCACCATCTCCATCGATACCCCGAGGGCGTCCGGCAACGCATTCCAGCGCACATACTTTGCAGAGTGGCAACTGATGCAGAGATTAGTAAACAAGGCAGCGCCTCGCTGCAGGGACGCTTCATCAGATACGTCTACCCGTGCCTTCATCAGATCCGCGTACCCGCCAGCGCTAAAAGCGACGCTCGAGACCAGCAGCAACAGTAAAGCTAGAGCGATTTTTTTCATCAGTCCGTCACTCTCTCCGGCACAGGCTTAGTTCGTTCAAATCCGAACGCTGTGTAGACGTACAGGAACACGAAGAAGCCAAAATACACTACCGTCCAAATTTGTGCCCACAGCGTCACCGTGAAACCAACAATAATGTCGGACGGTGCTTTGAGGCCCAGGTAGCTCAAAAACACGAAGGCTGCCGCGAAAAGTCCTAATGCCACTTTATGACCAAGACCGCGATAGCGAATCGAGCGGACCTTCCCACGATCAATCCAGGGCAGCAGAAACAGCATAAAGATAGCCAGCCCCATCAGTACCACACCGCCAAACTTATCCGGCACCGCGCGCAAAATGGAATAGAACGCGGTGAAGTACCAGACCGGGGCAATATGCTCTGGCGTTTGCAGCGGGTTTGCCGGCTCAAAGTTCGGTGGCTCAAGGAATAATCCACCCATCTCAGGCGCAAAGAAAACAACCGCGGCAAAGAAAATCAAAAACACACCAAGTCCGAACGTATCTTTAACGGTGTAATAAGGATGGAATGGAATACCGTCCTTAGGCTTGCCGCTCGAATCTTTATTTTTCTTAATATCAACGCCGTCCGGGTTATTCGAACCCACCTCGTGCAACGCAAGAATGTGGAATACCACTAATCCGACGAGCGCTAACGGCAGAGCAACCACATGCAAAGCAAAGAATCGGTTTAGCGTGACCCCGGAGATGTTGTAATCACCACGTATCCACAGTGCGAGCTGCTCACCGACGCCTGGTATGGCACCGAATAACGAAATAATCACCTGTGCGCCCCAAAAGGACATCTGCCCCCAGGGCAGAAGATAGCCCATGAATGCTTCAGCCATCAGCAGCAGATAAATCATCATGCCGAAGATCCAGATCAGCTCACGCGGCTTTTGGTACGAGCCATACATCAACGCTCGAAACATGTGCAGATAAACAACCACAAAAAATGCAGAAGCGCCGGTTGAGTGCATATAGCGGATCAACCAGCCCCATTCGACATCTCGCATGATGTATTCAACAGAAGCAAACGCCCCTTCAGCGGAAGGGTTATAATTCATTGTCAACCAAATACCCGTGAGCAGCTGATTGACCAGCACAATCAAGGCAAGCGAGCCAAAGTAGTACCAGAAATTAAAGTTCTTTGGCGCGTAATACTCAGCGATGTGTTCATTCCACATCTTGGTAAGGGGGAATCGGGCATCCACCCAGCCCAGAAGGCCACCGGTTGCTTTCGTTGTTGTTGCATCACTCATGCTATGCAGCCTCCTCATCCTCGCCAATGACGATAAGACCGTCCCCGGCCATGCGGTATGGCGGGATCGGGAGATTCGTGGGTGCGGGCACACCGGAGTAGACTCGGCCTGCCATATCAAAGCGCGACCCGTGACAAGGGCAGAAGAACCCGCCCAACCAATCTGCACTGAGCGAACCCGGCTGCGGCATAAAGGATGGAATACATCCTAAATGCGTACAAATCGGCACAACAACCAGAAGCTCCGGGTCAATGGAGCGGTGGACATTGCGCGCGTAAGCAGGCTGTTGAGACTCGACATCCGAGTTGGGGTCACGCAGTTGAGCATCTAATTCACTCAAATTATCAATCGCTGCCTCAGAACGCCGAATTACCCAAACGGGCTGACCGCGCCATGACGTGTCCACGCGCTGACCCGGCTCTAAAGTACTGGTATCAACTTCTACTGGAGCACCCGCGGCGCGTGTTGTCGCACTAGGGTTCCAATAAGCGAGAAACGGCACCGCTACTGCAACAGCACCGGCCCCACCAACGACCGAGACGGCACCGGTTAAAAAACGACGACGGCTATTGTTAGCGCCTACTTGGGACATCAACCTTCCCCTGCTGGGTACTGATCTTATAGTGCAAGGCGCTCTGTCAGCTGCCAAAACACCGCTTTGAAAACGTCTTATTCAGACGCTATTTTTCGTTACATAGAATCTAACATTCAGCCCTTCCCGTCAAGCCAAACCGCCGGATTAGCGCACGTTTTCGTCATGCCGGATTGTCATCATCAATGAACTGATGATCGATCTGGAAGCGCTCAGCTAAATGCGCACCTAACGCCTGCACACCACCGCGCTCGGTTGCATGATGCCCCGCAGCATAATAGTGAACGCCCAACTCTCTGGCTTCATGCGTGGTCGGCTCAGAGATCTCTCCACTGATATAGGCCTGCACACCCAGCGCTGCAGCTGCTGACAGAAACTTCTGTGCGCCGCCACTGCACCAGGCAAGATGCTCGATTTGCGCGGGCGCTGCGGCAATGTGCAATGCCGGACGCCCCAAATGCAAGCGAAGCTTTTCAGCCACCTCGTCAGGCGTTGCCGGTGTCGCCAATCGCCCGTGCCATAACAAATCGCGCACACCACCAACGCTGATGGGTGGCTCAACAACCACCCCCAACGCTTCGGCAAGACAGGCGTTATTGCCAAAATAGCGATGAGTATCAAGGGGCAGATGATAGGCCAGTACCGACACATCAGCGCGAATTAAACGCTGCAAGCGCTGCCCTTTCATGCCGGTAATCGTTGCCGGCTCGCCTTTCCAGAAAAAACCGTGATGCACGAGAATGGCATCCGCATTTGCTTCAATTGCTGCGTCAATAAACCGCTGACTGGCCGTTACTCCCGTAACCAATCGCTGCACAACCGCACGCCCCTCCACCTGCAAGCCGTTCGGGCAATAATCCTCAACGGCCTCGGGCTGCAGAATTTCAGCAAGATAATCAGTGAGTGTCGTAAGCTGTACCATTACATTTCCTTAGACCTTTTCGCTGAGAGTATATGGGATGGCAACACGTTCGTTCATTCGCTTTGTTTTAAGTTATGCACTGGTTGGTACCGTCGTGGCCATCACACTTGTCTGGTTCGCGCCTCAGCTGCTCGATCGTGACTACGCCGAGAATAATGCGGAACCTCGCTCTTATGCAGACGCGGTCGCCCTTGCCGCACCATCTGTCGTAAATATCTATACCGCTACTCTCAGCCGTGACCCGCGCAATGCAATCTCTGATGACCCGGCACTTGACGAATTCTTTCGTGACGGCCCGCTGCTTAACGATCCACGCCTTAACACCTCACTGGGTTCAGGGGTTATTTTGAGCGATAACGGTCATATATTAACCAATTACCACGTGGTCACAGAGGCTGAGCAAATTCAGGTTCTGCTGGCGGATGGGCGGGATGCCCCGGCAACGCTGGTAGGCACCGACCCCGAGTCTGATCTTGCGGTGCTGAAAATAGAAATGGCTAACTTACCGCATGCCAGCCTTTCGTCCTCTACCGAACAACGGGTCGGCGATGTGGTCTTTGCCATCGGCAATCCGTTTGGTGTGGGGCAAACGGTCACGCAGGGCATTATCAGTGCGACCGGTCGATCGCAGCTTGGCCTCACCACGTTTGAGAATTTCATTCAAACCGATGCCGCCATTAATCCCGGTAACTCGGGTGGCGCACTGGTTAACGCCAGCGGCGAAATCATCGGCATTAACACCGCTATTTTCAGTCAATCCGGTGGCTCGATGGGTATCGGTTTTGCGATTCCTGCCGATTTAGCGGCAAATGTATTGGACGGGATCATTGCGGACGGGCGGGTGGTTCGCGGCTGGATCGGCGTTCAAATTCAGGATGTACTCAATCCGACAACCGGCGTACTCGTTGCCGGTGTGATGCCACAGGGTCCAGCGGATAACGCAGGGTTAACGGCAAACGATCTGATTACGCATCTGGATAATCAACGGATTGAGGATGTGAATGACCTGCTTAACCGCGTTGCCGCTAAAAAACCCGGCAGCAATCTGGTGCTGAGCGGGCTGCGTGAAGACCGGATGCTGGAATGGGAACTCACAATCGGCGAACGCCCTACGCAACTTCAGTAGCGCTACCGAGCTGGTTATTTCAGTCGATACTCCGCAGAGCGGGCATGCGCGGTAAGCCCCTCCGCATGCGCCAGACGCGCAGCGATTCGACCTAAAGTGTTTGCACCCGCTTCACTGCAATTAATCAGACTGGTGACCTTTTGAAAGTCATACACCCCTAGCGGT
>JAGXLT010000020.1 GCA_018334525.1 Gammaproteobacteria bacterium | reverse complement strand
GGGCGCGGCGCGGGTGAATTGCCATTTGCGCGCAGTGGGGAATGCGGCGCCACCCAGACCCTGCAGCCCGGCAGCATCAATTTCGGCAATGATGTCTTCAGCCGGGCGCTTTAGCCACTGCGCTGATGCGGAATAGCGTGCTGCTGCATCGGGGTAGGGGTCGGTCGGCAGGTGCCTGTCCTTTAAGTTTTTTAAGTGACTGTCCTCTGAAATCTCAGAGCTCCCATCGAGCCAGGCATCAACGGCGGCCCGATCGGGTAATGGCCCCGGGCTGTCATTCAGTGCCGCGGCCGGTGCGCAATCACATAACCCCAGGCACGAGACCATTTCAATTTCGATGTCTTCCCGATCGTTCAGCGCAGCTTTTAGCGCCTCGGCAGCGCCTTCGTCTTTGAGCCGGCACGGCCCGTCACGACAGATCTGCAGTCGATTGGGTGCGCCGGCGGTCTCGCGAAAGACCGGGTAAAAGCTGCGCAGCCCTTCAAGGCGATAAAGTGGCTGTCCCCATTCTTCTGCTAAGGCTTTTAACACCTCATCAGAAACCGCCCCCTGGGTCTGTTGAATATGCTCAAGGGCATTTAATAGCCGATGTTCTGCCTTGTTTTCCATATGCTCAGCATGCCACGGACTTTTAAAACAGTCCCTCGATTTCACCCATTTCGTTAATATCCATCGCTGCAGCTGCTGGATTCGCACCGAGTCCGGGCATGGTTCGAATGTCGCCACATAAGGCATAAACAAATCCGGCACCGGCCGAAAGGCGTACCTCACGAACAGGCATTCGCCAGCCCGTGGGCGCACCGGGCAGACTGGCATCGGAAGACAGAGACAAATGGGTTTTGGCTATGCACACGGGCAGATGACCAAAGCCTTGCGCGGTGAAATGTGCTAACTGTCGCTTAGCCACCGGAGAGCAATCGATGGCATCAGCACCGTAAACTCGCTGCGCAATCGTTTCGATTTTATCGGTAAGTGACAGCTCATCGGGGTAGAGCATCTCAAACTGACTTTGCTCTTCAGCAGCATCCACCACAGCCTGAGCCAATACCGCAGCGCCTGCGCCACCATCCTTCACATGCGTGCAGATTTCCACACGGGCTCCCATTTCCCGGGCCACTTCGGTAATCACCGCATGCTCACTATCAAAGTCAGTGGGGAATGCATTAATGGCGACCACCACCGGTACGCCATGCAGCCGCAGGTTTTCGATCTGCTTGCGCAGGTTAGCGGCGCCAAGGCGCACATCGTCCGGGTTTTCGGTCAGCATGCTGTCGGGCAACGGCTTGCCGGCCACTACCCGATGTCGGCCGGAATGTACCTTAAGGCCCCGAACCGTGGCAACCAGCACCGCGGCATCGGGTTGCATGCCCGAGGCGCGACATTTGATATTAAAGAATCGCTCAGCGCCCATGTCGGCACCAAAGCCAGCTTCGGTCACCAAATAATCGCTGCCATGAATACCGATTTGATCGGCAACGATTGATGAGTTGCCATGCGCGATATTGCCAAACGGCCCGGCGTGAATCAGAACCGGCGTATTTTCGATGGTCTGCATCAGGTTGGGCTTCATTGCTTCTTTGAGCATGACCGCCATGGCACCGGCGCAGCCAATGTCATCCGCGGTAACGGCTTCTCCGCCTGGGGTCCAGCCCACTACGATTCTTCCGAGGCGCCGACGCAGATCTTCAAGCGAATCGGCCAAAGCGAGAACAGCCATCACCTCTGAGGCGGCCGTAATATCAAAGCCGGTCTCACGCGGCAGGCCGTTCAATTTACCGCCCAGACCGGTCACAATATGACGTAGGCCGCGGTCGTTAATGTCGACCACACGGCGCCAGGCGACCTGGTTTAGATCCATGCCACTGGCGTTGCCGTGATAAACATGATTATCGACCATGGCTGATAGCAGATTATGTGCGGAGGTCACCGCATGAATATCGCCGGTTAAATGCAGGTTGATGCGCTCCATCGGCACCACCTGGCTCCAACCACCGCCAGCGGCGCCCCCCTTAATGCCGAAGGTTGGCCCCATCGAGGGCTGCCGTAACGCGACCGTTGCCGTTTTGCCAATGTGATGAAATCCCTGCGCTAACCCCACGCTGGTCGTGGTTTTGCCCTCACCCAACGGGGTAGGGGTGATGGCAGATACAACGATGTACTTTGCCTTCGGTCGCGATGCCTGTCCTTGTATCGCCTCCAGCGGAATTTTGCCGACATGATGGCCATACGGCTCAATAATCCCTGGCGGCAGACCCAGGCGCTCTGCAATTTCTGCGATCGGTTTTAATTGCGCCTGGCGGGCAATCTCCAGGTCACTGGCCAGAGGACGAGAGGTGGTAGGAAGGGGTGAAATGCTGGCCATGATCGATGCGCTCCTCACAGTGACGTTTGTCTTGTTATTGATTCGCCGAGTATGTGAATGCCTGTCCTTTTGTTGTTTTCCGAGAGCGGCACATATGCCGGTAGCAACGACAACTTATTGAGCTATCGGTTGTTTTTGGCGTCTACGCGACAAAAAGAGTCGTTTTAAAAAAAGCGGGTGACAACGCTGGGCCAGACGATCCAGAATGCAGTTAGTCAATGCCAGTAGGAGCATTTTGATGACAGATCCCGGGTCGCCCTATCGGGTCGCGTTTCTTCTGGTGCCAGGCTATTCCCAGCTTGCGTTTTCATCCGCTATTGAGCCTTTGCGTATGGCGAATCAGCTCTCCGGCGTTGAACATTATCAGTACCACCTTATTTCTAAAGATGGCCGTCCGGTGATGGCGAGCAATAACGTGCGCACAGCGGTTGACCATCCGATGGGTCAGGAGCCGGTGGTTGATTTGGTCATTGTCTGCGGCGGTGTCGATATTGAGACCCAGAGCGACCGTGAGATGCTGGCCTGGCTGCGCCGACTTGCGCGAAAAAATACCGCGCTCGGTTCAGTTTGTACGGGTGGTTTTCTGCTGGCGCAGGCGGGTGTTTTAGAGGGCTATCGCTGCACGCTGCATTGGGAGCATATCTCGGGCATTTACGAAACGCTGCTGTTTCCGCGCACCATATTTACCTCTGAGCTGTTTGTGATGGATCGTGATCGGCTGACCTCTTCGGGGGGGATGGCGCCGCTGGATATGATGCTTAATCTGGTTACACGTCAGCATGGCATCGATCTGGCCGAAGCAATATCAGAAGAATTTATGCATGAGCGTATTCGGGAGTTTAGCGAGCGTCAGCGCATTCCCTTGCGCGTGCGGCTTGGCACCAGTCAGCCAAAACTCGTGGAGGTAGTCACTTTAATGGAAGCGAACATTCACGAGCCGCTTTCCTTAGATGAGCTGGCATCACATGCCAACACTTCAAGACGGCAGCTCGAGCGGTTGTTCCGCCGCTATCTTGGCTGTACGCCAACGCGGTATTACCTGGAGTTACGACTGACCCGCGCCCGTCAGCTTTTGCTGCAAACGGATATGCCGATTACCGATATTGCGATGGCCTGCGGGTTTGTCTCACCGCCGCATTTCACGAAGTGCTACCACGACCGTCATGGTCATTCTCCGAGTGCGGAGCGACGGGCACGGCGTGATCGGCTGACCGCCGGTCCTCCAGAAACCACCGCGGCGGTGGCGAATCACGATTTTTGAGCGAGTGGCTCTAACCGATCGAGGCTCGTCTCAAACCAGCGCCAAAGGTAATGCGCCATGCTGCGTCGAACCCAGAGGGTGACTGTGGGTGTCTTGTTTTGATCGTCGCTAGCGGCGGGCTCAGCCGTTAAAATCACCGATACATGAGCCAGTCGCGTTTGCAGGCAGCGGTCTTCAGTCAGTTCCTGTGCTAAATCAAGCGGGGTGCCTGCAGCTAATAACTCCAGAGTCCGATCACCGCTAATCTGCAGTTTAACCAACCCATGCTCCACCGCGACAAGGCTTCCGCGATCGGGCAAAAGCTCCTCAGTGGCTCCCGCATCAAAGGCTTCAAGTAGCCACTCATCCGGGCCGAGCCACATCAATCTTGCCTGCTCATTGGCCGCCACCTGATTGGGCGTGGTGGGCAGTTCAAGCCCCAGCTTTTTGCTGACGATTTTGCCCAGCCATTTCGGATCACCGCGTAAATTATAGGTGGGTGTCTTTGATGCAGGCTCAGCCTGAATACTCACACCAAGATGTGTGCGCTGTGCCTCAATCACGTTGCCGCCCTCCTTCCGGGTCGTACTGCACAGGCTGTGTGATCTCTACCGGGATAACCCCTGCGTCAGCATCCCAGGCATAGAGTGATTCACCGTGTCGTGCCCGCCCGCCGTTGACAAATCCCAACGCAAACGCATGCCCAAGCCGAGGTGCAAAATAACTGGAGGTCACCCATCCCTGCATAGGCACGGGAGGCGTTGCCGCGGGATCCTCGATTAATTGCGCGCCTTCCGGCAGCACTTTTGTGGGGTCTTTAGACCGAAGTCCAACCCATTGTGGACGATCCGGCCGTTGCAAATCTGAGCGCATGAGTGATCGCTTACCCAGGCAATCCTTACGTGCACTGATCATGCCTT
Organism: Gammaproteobacteria bacterium; assembly: GCA_018334525.1. Lineage (GTDB taxonomy): Bacteria > Pseudomonadota > Gammaproteobacteria > Nitrococcales > Nitrococcaceae > Spiribacter. Next base: position 4,892 of record JAGXLT010000020.1, on the reverse strand, counting down.
CCATGCCAAGGTCCAGCGGGCTGATTGAGCCATCCGTATCCTGGCCGACAATAATGAACCCTTTTTCCGCACGCAAAACATGCATGGCCTCAGTGCCATACGGGGTGGCGCCAACCGCGCTGCCCTTGCTCATCACCGTCGCCCAAAGGTCAGCGGCATAATCAGCCGGCACGCTCACTTCAAAACTCATCTCGCCACTAAAACTGACCCGCTGAACGCGCGCCGGCATACCGTTAACAGTGCCTGTCCTTATACTCATAAAAGGAAACTGCTCAGTGGATAGATCGATGTCTGTCCCCAGATCGGCCAGTAACTCGCGGCTCTTAGGGCCGGCGAGTGAGATGGTGCCCCAGGCATCAGTCACGGAAGTCAGGTAAACCTCCAGCTCCGGCCATTCGGTTTGCAGCCACTGCTCCATCCAGCCAAGCACGCGGGCCGCCCCGCCGGTGCTGGTGTACATCAGGTAATGTTGCTCACCAAGGCGCGCGGTAACACCGTCATCCATGACCATGCCGTTTTCATCCAGCATCAGACCGTAGCGACAACGGCCAATGCCCAGCTTTTGCCAGTTATTGGTGTAAACGCGCTCGAGCAGGGTGACCGCATCCGGCCCATGAATCTCGATTTTTCCCAGCGTGGAGTAATCGAGCACGCCAACACCTTGTTGTGTGGCCAAACATTCACGGGCCACGGCGGCATCCATATCTTCGCCCGCCTTGGGATAGTAACGAGCACGCTTCCATTGCCCGACATCTTCAAAAACCGCACCGGCTTTAACGTGCCAGTCATGCATGGGTGTCTGTCTTATCGGCTCAAAAAGCGCGCCCGTATCCGGGCCAACCAGGGCGCCAAAAGTGACCGGCGTCCAGGCCGGCCGATAAGTGGTGGTGCCGATTTCTGCGGGGTGTTTGTTGACTAGCTCTCCCACAATGCCCAGGCCGACGATGTTGCCGAATTTACCCTGATCCGTGCCAAAGCCCAGAATGCCGTAGCGTTTAACATGCTCAATCGAGCGATAGCCCTCACGCAGTGCAAGTTCGATATCAGTCGCTTTGACGTCATTTTGCAGATCCACGAACGCCGGGCCTTCGCCGGCAACCCGCCAGAGTGGTTGGAGTTGCGTTGGACCAGGCTCGGCATCGCTGATAGCCGGCAGCGATAAGGCGGATGCGGTCTTAGCCCCAAGCTCTGCGGCAAATTCGCCAGCGATCTCCATGCCCTGCGTAAGCGCTGTGGCAATATCAAATGCGCCCGCCATGGCGCCAATTGCGCGCACGTTAGCCAGATCATTTTGCGGAATAAACGTGGCCAGCGACTCATCCCACTGCAATTTGCCGCTGGCATGAGAGTGCAGATGAACCGATGGATTCCACCCGCCAGACAACGCAAGCAGGTCGCAATCAATCTGTTTAAACGCGCCGTCCGTCTGGCGAACTTTCACGCGATTAATGCGCTTTTTACCAGCGGTATCACACACTTTTGCGTTGTACATGATGCTGGCCTGCTCAGGCAGTAGGGCTGTAGCGGCCGCGCCCGCGGCCGGGCGTGAATCGACCACCGTGACTTGCGCACCGGCATCGAGTAGACAGCGGGCGGTGGCATAGGCTGAGTCATTATTGGTAAAAACCACGGCCTGTTTGCCGGGTAAAACGGCATACCGTTCAATAGCTTCGCGCACCGCAAAGGCGGTCATAATGCCGGGGCGATCGTTATTGGGCAGTACAATCGGCCGTTCAATAGCGCCAGCTGCAAGAATGAGGCGCTGGCAGCGAATTTTCCAGAAACGCTCGCGAATCGGTGCATTCGGCCGCTGCTCTTTAACCCGTTCGATAGCGCCTAAAAAGTGGTGATCGTAATGCCCAAATACTGAGGTGGAAGGCAGCAGCTGGATATTGTCTGCCGCATGCAGGGCTGCCATGGTTTCCTCAAGCCAGACGTTGGCGGGCTGGCTGTTGAGCTGCGTTTGACTGGCCAGCAGTCCACCGCCCCACATCGGCTGCTCATGCGCGAGCACAACGCGCAGCCCGGTACCAATTAGCGAAGCCGCGGCAACAAGCCCGGCAGGCCCGCCGCCTACGATCATGACATCGCAGTGCAGATCGCGCTTTTCGTATAAATCGGGGTCTGGGCCATCCGGGGTCAGTCCCATGCCGGCGATCGGGCGAATGATTTTCTCATAACGCTCCCACCACCCCTTAGGGCCCATGAAGGTTTTGTAATAAAAGCCAACGGGCATGAGCTTGCTGCCCAGGCTCAGTGCAGAAAGCAGGTCATGCTCAAGGCTTGGCCAGCCATTGATGCTGCGTGCTTCCATGCCCTCGGTCAGCATGACTTGTGTGGCGCGTTGGTCCGCCAGCGTGGCAGGGCCTTTGCCAATTTGCAGTAATGCATTGGGCTCTTCGGGCCCGCGGCCCATGATTCCGCGTGGGCGGCGCAGTTTAATGCTGCGCGTTACAAAATGAATGTTATTAGCCAGCAGTGCTGATGCCAGTGTATCGCCGGCATAGCCGCTTAGCTGCTGACCGTTAAAGGTAAAACTTAAGGGCTTGCTACGATCAATGCTGCCACCCTGGTTAAGCCGACAGGTCATGATGACTCCTCATCCATCGGCCAGGTGCGACGAATCTCGTAACTAACGGTATGCCGCTCTGCCTTAAACCAGCGCCGGCAGCCATGCGCATGATTCCATTGCTCCTGATGCCAGCCTTTGGGGTTGCTGCGCATAAATAGATAATCCGCCCAGGCGGCATCATCCAATGCCTCTGGATCAGCCGGTCTTTCGATATTGGCCTCGCCACCATAGGTGAATTCACTTTCATCGCGTGGCCCGCACCACGGGCATGTGATCATTAACATATCAATGTGCCACCGCAGCGGCGCCGTGTTCATCCACCAGCGCTCCACTGTGGAAGCGCTCAAGAGAGAACGGCGCGTTAATTTCATGAGGCATGCCAGTGGCCAGCGTGTGTGCAAACACCCAGCCTGATCCGGGTGTGGCCTTAAAGCCACCGGTGCCCCAGCCCACATTAAAAAATAGTCCCTCAACCGGCGTATTGCTGATAATTGGGCTTGCATCAGGCGCGGTATCTACGATGCCACCCCAATGTCGCAGCATGCGCAGGCGACTGAAAATAGGATAGAGCTCGATCAGGGCAGACAGGAAGTGCTCCATGGTCTGAAAGCTTCCCCTTTGCCCATACCCGTTGTAGCTATCCACGCCGGCGCCAATGACCAGCTCGCCTTTGTCAGACTGGCTCACATAAACGTGAATGGCATTCGACATCACCACGGTGTCTAGAATCGGTTTGAGCGGCTCAGAGACCAATGCCTGGAGCGGATGACTTTCGATCGGCAAACGAAAACCGGCCATCTCGGCCAGTACACCAGCATGGCCGGATACGACAACGCCCACGCGATCGGCTTCAATAACGCCGCGTGTGGTTTCAACGGCACGCACCTGGCCATCTTCACGGCGAATGCCCGTGACTTCACAATTTTCAATGATGTCTACGCCTAGACTATCGGCCGCCCGCGCATACCCCCAGGCCACCGCATCATGGCGGGCAATGCCGGCGCGTGGCTGCCAGGAAGCGCCAAGCACCGGATAACGGATATCGGGAGAGGTATTAATGAACGGGACCAGACGCTTCACGCCGGCAGTATCCAAGACTTCTCCGTCAACGCCGTTGAGCTGATTGGCATTCACCCGGCGGCGAATATCGCGCATGTCCTGCAGATTATGCCCAAGGTTAAGTACCCCGCGTTGCGAGAACATCACGTTGTAATTGATATCCTGAGACAGCCCTTCCCAAAGCTTAAGCGACTTTTCGTAAAGTGCCGCCGAGGCATCCCATAAATAATTAGAGCGCACGATGGTGGTATTACGCGCGGTATTACCTCCGCCAATCCAGCCTTTCTCCAGCACGGCCACATCGCGAATGCCATGCACTTTGGCCAGATAATAGGCGGTGGCAAGGCCATGACCTCCGCCACCGACAATGATGACCTTGTACCGCGATTTGGGTGTTGCCTCTCGCCACGCCGGCTTCCAGCCACGGTGGCCGCCCATCGCATGTCGCGCCAGATTGAAAATTGAATAGTTCTGCATAACCTGCACGTTAGTCGAGGCCGGTCAGGGGGTTATTGTCACGACGACCTCAACTTATCTCCTCACGACAGTCTGCCGCGAGTTGACGCTCCGGCACAATTTACCGTCGCTTAGAGTCGCCTTTAATACGACAAGTCCGGCTAGCCTGCAGCCATCGTCATCACACTAAGGAGCGCAGTCAGATGGCATTAGCAGCGCCACGCTACGAGCTCATTCCTATTCGCGGCATGTTTGAAGAAGCAGAGCGACTGCCGCAGGGCGCGACCATCACGGTGACCTGTTCACCCAAGCACGGTATTGACCGCACGCTTGAGGCGAGCGTTGAGTTGGCTAAGCGTGGATATGTGGCCATTCCGCATATCGCCTCAAGGCTGGTGCGGGATGAGTCGCATCTTGAGTCAATACTGCAGACCTTAGCGCAGCATTCTATGGATGAGGTGTTTGTGGTGGGCGGTGACGCGCCAGCGCCGGTTGGGATTTTTGATGGCGCGGTGCCTTTGCTGGAAGTGATGGCGACAAGCGCACTGCGACCCGCGCGCATCGGCGTAACCGGCTATCCGGAAGGGCATGCGGAGATTAGCAATGAAGCGCTCGAGGCAGCGTTGATTGCTAAAAGGCCCTATGCGGATTATTTGGTGACGCAGCTGTGTTTTGATCCGGCAACGATCCTGCAATGGTTAGTGGACATCCATCGCAAGGGGATTGGCTTGCCCGCGTGGATTGGTCTGCCTGGTGTGATGGATCCGCGCCGGTTATTAGGTATTTCTCTAAAAATCGGCATTGG
>JAGXLT010000202.1 GCA_018334525.1 Gammaproteobacteria bacterium | reverse complement strand
CAATCAGGAGTAACTTTGTAGTTATCGATGTCGAACTGATACCAGCATCGATTACCGCTGGTATCCTCGCTATGACCAATCTGATGGAAGCCAAGGCTGGTCAGCAACTGGCGATTGAGCGGGCGATCGGCATCGGTCGGTCCCGCGATGACCACGCGTTCGGCATAGACATCACGCAGGCGAGCGGTAACCAGCGCCGCTTGTTCAGCCGGGACTGACGCGTCGGCGTCTATCACCGCCAACTGCGCTCGCGGGGCAGTATCAATCAATCGCCATGCGTTTTCACCATTGGCATGCCAGAGATTGACGGCGGATACTGCGTTAATCAGGGCCGGATCGTCGCTCACCAAGATAAAGGGATCCGGCTGGCTCTGCTCAAGCAGTCGCTCTAAAGCCACCACTGTACTCACAGGGCTTCCAGACTCGCATGCAGCATTTTGTACTGTTCTGTCAGCTTATGCCGTGGTGCAAGCATAATGAGGGGTTGGGCGGCCTGATGTGATTCCCTGACCTTTACCGACGCTGACAGAAACGGCTCGAGTACGCGGTGTCCGGCTTCACGCAATTCGGCAATGAGTGCTGCGGGCAGGCGTGCTCTGGATTGAAACTGATTCACAATCACCCCCTCCACCGACAAGTCCGGATTATGATCCGCTTGCAGTTCCCGCACATTTGCCATCAGCTCATCGATCGCTTGCCGTGCAAACGCATCACAGTCAAAAGGTATCAGACAACGGTCAGCCGCAATGAGCGCTGAGCGGGTGTAGAAGTTTAACGCCGGCGGTGTATCAATATAAATGCGATCGTAGCCCTCGAGGGCTGCTAAAGCGTCTCTGAGCTTATAGATCTTGTAGCGGGACTCTAACCGGCCATGCAGCGTATCCAGCGCTTCATGAGCAGGCATCAGGTGCAGATTATCCAGCGAAGTAGGGTGGATAAACTCTGAAAGATCGCGTGGATAAATCCGTAGGCTTAATGTGTCTTCGAAATAGCCGGCCACAGTCCGATCACTTTCTGCAATCGGCTCAGGAACAAGGTAATGACTGGCATTACTCTGTGCATCCAGATCGATAACAAGGGTCTTCAGCCCGTGGCTTGCGCTTATCGCGGCGAGATTACAGGTTATCGTTGACTTACCAACCCCGCCTTTTTGATTAAACACCACCCGAATCATTCGCCTACTCCTGTTATCATTCCTACTGATTCGATAACCGTGAGTCTAGGCGGATGTTGTTCTCATTAACAAGGCGTTTGCTCTTTTTGTTGCCTCCTGAAGTCGCGCATGACTTTTCAATGGCGACACTCGATGGTGCCCAAAAGCTGGGGCTGATGCGTTTTAGGCCAGACCCCATAGAGGCACCGGTTGAACTGATGGGCCTTCGGTTTAGAAATCGGGTCGGGTTGGCAGCTGGTCTGGATAAAAACGCAGACCATATAGGAGGGTTGGAAGCGCTAGGGTTCGGCTTCCTTGAGGTCGGTACAATCACGCCACGACCTCAACCGGGAAACGACCGGCCCAGGCTGTTTCGCCTGCCTGAAAATCAAGCATTGATTAACCGCATGGGATTTAATAACAAAGGTGTTGATCACCTGCTGGAGCAGCTGGATAACCAGCCTCGTCCGGGCATCCCGATTGGAATAAATATTGGCAAAAATCGCGATACACCGAATCATCAGGCATTAACGGATTACCGCTATTGCCTGGAAGCGGTTTATGACGTGGCCGATTATGTAACGATTAACCTTTCGTCACCCAATACTCCTGGGCTGCGTCAGTTGCAGGAAGGTCAGGCGCTGCAGGGGCTTGTGAATGGCCTGATGCAGACTCGCGCTGCGCTTGCTGATAAAACCGACCGGTATGTGCCGGTGCTGGTTAAGGTTGCACCGGATATCGACCCGATTCCATTGACAGAGCTGGCCGACACGCTGCTTGAAGCGGGTGTTGATGGCATTATCGCAACAAACACAACGCTGGATCGTCAGGGCGTCGCCGGAATCAAACATGCTAATGAGTCTGGCGGGCTCAGCGGACAGCCACTTACCGCAAAATCAACAGACGTTGTGCAACGCTTACGATCCCACATCGGTAAACAGTGCATTTTGATTGCTGCCGGCGGTATCGTTACTGCCAAAGATGCTGTGGATAAGGTAAACGCCGGCGCAGATTTAGTGCAGATTTACACAGGTCTCATTTATCAGGGGCCGTCTTTAATCAGCCAGTCGGCATCAGCGCTTGCAAACATGCCTTGTGAAACCCGTCGTTCACCGTCAAAATAGCAGCCATTGGAGAGGTGGCAGAGTGGTCGAATGCGGCGGACTTGAAATCCGTTGAGCCCTCACAGGCTCCGGGGGTTCGAATCCCTCCCTCTCCGCCAATTTGTGAAAAAATGATATACATATCAGCTATTTATAGGATAGCGGTTTTCCCGTCCATCATCCCAGCCATCAAATTAAGGTGACGTGTTCATAGAAGAAGACACTCCAGCTAAAAAATCAACCGCCGAATCTCTAATTATTTTTACTGTTGTTGCCGTCGTGATGTTGTGGGTCGTGGTCTCTTGTATGGCTGAACCGGATCACCTGCGTGGATAGACACGGGGTCGGTAACAACTGAGGAGGGCGCTTTTTCTTACCGAATAAATTCGCCCGAGATTGGCCAGGGAGACTTAAGAGTTAGAGTACAGTGGCTTCCTTTGGATCAGCCGCAAAGCGTTATCGACATTTATGGTGAGCGTGGAGAACGTTTGGTCGGATCAATGCAGGAAGATAGTAATATTAAACGCGTGAGCGCTAGTTACATTATTGAATATATTCGGGATTTTTCCTTACCTTAAAAGGATTGGTACCAAGCCAACGCGAAGACCGACTTCATCAGCCATCGGCATCACGGCCGATATAGGGGGAATTTTCAGACACAAGGCGCGACGCTTGGCGACGTTTCTTTC
>JAGXLT010000019.1 GCA_018334525.1 Gammaproteobacteria bacterium | reverse complement strand
GAGAAGGAGAGGCTTATGCTGGACGCAAGCGCTAATAACGAACTGCCACCGATACCTGCCAAGCGGTATTTCACCATTGGCGAGGTGAGTGAGCTATGCCAGGTAAAATCGCATGTGCTGCGGTATTGGGAGCAGGAGTTTACTCAGCTTAATCCGGTGAAGCGGCGTGGTAATCGTCGCTATTATCAACGCGCTGATGTCTTGCTCATCCGCCAGATTCGCAGCTTACTCTATCAGCAGGGTTTCACGATTGGTGGTGCACGGCAGCAGCTCTCCGGTGAGGAAGCCCGCGATGATGCAAACCAAAGTCAGCAACTGGTTCGACAGTTAAGAACAGAGCTTGAAGAGATTTACGCATTACTGAAGCGGTGATTGGCGCAATCCAATTGCCTCGTGTATTCTTTCGACCCGTCGTCGGGGTGTAGCGCAGCCTGGTAGCGCACCTGCATGGGGTGCAGGTGGTCGGAGGTTCAAATCCTCTCACCCCGACCATTTTTCTTATGTCATTGCCTGTTATTCACCATCCTGAATATAGTTTTGCGTTGCCGCAGCAGCATCCTTTTCCGATGCAGAAGTTTACTGCGTTACGTGAAAACCTCGCGCGGTTCGGGCAAAAAATTCAGTGGCATAAGCCTGATGAGATCGGCTTTCGGCATCTTGCTCGGGCGCATTCCCCAAGTTATTTAAACGCATTATTGGCCGGTGCCTTAGATGATAAGGCGCAGAGGCGCAGCGGATTTCCATGGTCAGCGGAGCTCGTGCGCAGGGTACGGTTAGAGACGGGTGGCACGCTCCTAGCCGCTCGTATTGCGCTTGCTGAGGGTTTGGCCCTGAATGCCGCAGGCGGCACTCATCATGCGCATGTAGACTACGCAAGTGGGTATTGTTTGATTAACGATTTGGCCGTCGCAGCGGCTGCGCTGCTGTCCGAGGGCCAAGTAAAACAGATTCTCATTATTGATTTAGATGTTCATCAAGGTGATGGTACCGCGCGTATTTTCGCTGATGATCCGCGAGTTTTTACGCTCTCCGTGCATGCGGCGAGAAATTTTCCGGCTAATAAGGCACAGAGTGATTGCGATGTTGCGCTGGCGGATGGGGTGGACGACGCCACTTACCTAAAGACGATCGCTGATGTGGTTCCCCCGATACTCTCCCGCTTATCCCCTGATCTTGTTATTTATGATGCGGGCGTTGATGTTCATACGGATGATCGGTTGGGTCATTTTGCCTTAACGGACGCCGGCATCTTAGGGCGTGATCGATGGGTCATACAGGCCGTACGGCAGGCACGGATACCGCTGGTGGGTGTGATTGGTGGGGGGTACGATCGAGACACGTCGCAATTGGCAGCGCGGCACGCTTTGTTATTTGAGGCAGCGCTTACGCTTGATACAGCCAACTGATCAGAATTGAAATCGTGATCACACCAATGGCCGTTGAAAAGAAAATGGCTGTGGATATGGCCTCGGGCCGACGTTGGTAACGCTGCGCGAGCACATACACGTTGGCAGCGATGGGTAGCGCGGCCTGTAGTACAGCGACTGCTGCCCATACCGGGGGTAGATCAAAAACCCATAGCGCCAGCAGCGCAACCAGGGCGGGATGAATAAAAAGTTTCATCATCAAAAGGTAGGCTGTTTCGCTCGCGCCTTCTCGAATCGGGCGGCCGGCAAGGGTGGCGCCGAGCGCAAAGAGTGCACACGGGCCGGCCGCATCGGCGAGCAGGTTGCCGTAATTCAGGAGCGGGGCGGGCAAAGAAAACCCAAGCAGGTTAAGTGAAACACCAATAAGACCCGCAGAGACAATGGGGTTGCGGATGATGCCGCTTAAAATCTGTCCGATAAAGGCAATGCCCTTTCGGCCTCCCCCTAAATCGGCCTCAACCAGTGCGGTTGCCAAGCCGAGCATGATAATAGTGTCGCCCATCACGATGAGCACTGCGGGCAGGGCCGCCTCGCTACCGTAAAGTAGGATCGTTAGCGGTAGCCCGATAAATCCCACGTTTGAGAAAACCGTGCCGAGGCCCTGAATGGACGCATCAGCCAGGCGGAGTTTAAAGGCCCGAATGCCAATCCATACCGCAATGCCAAACATCACCATACTCGGCAAGTAATAACTCATCATAAACGCGCCGATGGCACCGGTGGGGGTGGGCGCCTCAAGCGTTTTAATCAGCAGTAACGCCGGGAGTGCGAAGTAAAAAACAAACGCATTAAGACCGGATACGGTTGTGGTGCCGAGCAGGCCACTGCGTGCCGCTAAAAATCCCGTAAAAATGAGCGCAAAAAAGGGTAGCGCGAGGTTAATAACGGCTTGCATGAAGCCATATTTTACAGGCTATCCGCTACTGTTGCGACTTGTGCCTTTCAGGCACCGACATCGTGCGCATTAGTCACTTGTTATATGAATGCTGCGGCGCCACAATCGCTGCACTTTCAGGCACTCACATCAAATATCGGAGGCATCGGTGCAAGAGCAGTTTTTTCAGGTCAGCGACGCGCTGAGTTGGCAGGTAGATACGCAAATTGAGCATCTTGAGCGGTTTATTCGGGCTTATGGTGCCGGTGGGCGGATGGATGCTGAGCTGGCTGAGCTTGGGCTGTCGGTGGAGCAATCCTTTCATCGTGACTGCTTGCGTGATGCGTTGCTGAATTTTATTGATCGGCTGGGCAGCCAGGGCCCATTGTCTCATTACCTACACCGGGAAATGCGCGCAGCCATGGCGCCTGCCCCCGCGGTGGCTCCCGTGCTTGTAAAGCCGGTTTCTTCAAAAAGATCGTTCATGAATCGGTGGTGGCCCCGACGCGCTCGCACAACCGTCAGTGGAGTGGCATCCTAAGGGAATGAAAAGAATTGGCGTACTGGTTTGTGACGACCTGCATGAGGCACTCGTGCCGCAGTGGGGAACTTACTTAAACTTGTTCGAGCGCCTTTTGGATGACCCTGAGGATGGACTAACTACCCAAGGCTTTCGCGTACACGCCGGAGAATGGCCGCTCCATCCGAATGATATGGATGGATGGATTGTTACCGGTTCCCGTGCGAGTGTCCACGAGGCGTCCGATTGGGTTATATCTCTGATGGATTTTGTACGGCAGATCGATGGCGTAATGCTGCCGCTGGTAGGCGTGTGTTTTGGCCATCAGCTTATTCACGCAGCGCTCGGCGGCAAAACCGCACGTGCGAAGGCCGGATGGCAGCTGGGTAGCTATCCGGTGAGCTGCGAGGGATCTTTTGCCGGCCTGCAAGCGGGAGACGCATTGCGGCTTTTAGCCGTTCACCAGGATATGGTTGTGCAACCTGCGCCGGGTTTTACTCGTCTGGCAGCGAGTGCCAACGTGCCATGGTATGCCAGTGCGCGGAATCGGGTTTTAACGGTGCAGGGTCATCCTGAGTTTGATCGTGAATTTTTTTTCGATCTCATGGAGCAGGTTCGGCCGAAAGCCGGTGATGTGCTCGTTGATCAGGCAATAGCCGGACTTCCAATTGATGACCATTCTGTAGCGGTGAGAAAAGCGATTCGGCAATGGTTTCGAAATTAATTTGTTGCTAACCCGATAAGCGCGGCATCTGTTGGTAACATTTGCCAGATGGGAATGTTGGCCAGGTAACTTTCAAATCGGCCTTTAGCAGTAAAGCGCGCGTAAAAGCGCTCTGGTTCAAACAATGGCCCAAGCGCCGGAATTAAGCCACCGCCGATGTAAACACCACCGCGCGCGCCAAGAGCAAGGGCTAAATCGCCAGCAGCCGAGCCCAGGGCTTCGTTAAACATCGCATAGGTTTCCTGCGCCTGCGGGTTCCCGTTTAGCGCGGCTGCCGAGATGGCCTCGGGATTATCGCTGATGACTGGCGTGCCATCGAGGGCGCAAAGACTGGTGTAAACGGTCGTTATGCCAATGCCGGATGCCATGCGTTCGGCACTGCAATGCCCATACTGGTCTCGAATATGCGCCATCAGCGCAAATTCGCGCGGTGTGGTTGGCGCAAAGCTGATATGGCCCCCCTCGCAGGCCAGCGCCTGCCACTCGTTAGCCCAGGGAATGAGCGCCGCGCTCCCCAATCCCGTTCCCGGGCCCATCACCAGTCGTGGGGCCTGTGGGGTTGGTATGCCGTGATGTATCGCGTGACATTGCTCCGGGCGCAGGTGAGGTATCGCTAGGGCCTGCGCTACCCAGTCATTAACCAGCTTCAATTTGCTGATGCCCAATTCGGCCTTGGTTTCCGTAATTGAAAAAGACCATCCAACGTTGGTTAGTGACACTTGATCATCAACCAATGGGCTGGCAACCGCGCAGAGCGCCTCATCCGGCTCTGGCCCAGCCCATTCGGTAAGTGCAAGGCGCAGCGGCGTGGCCAGATCGTGATAGTCAGCGGTAGGAAAGGTCCACTGCGCTAAAAGGTCAGTGCAAGGGGGGTGGACCATTGCAATACGGGTGTGGGTTCCCCCGATATCCGCAATGAGGCGGAGTGTTTTAGGGTGACCAGTAGACATGCACAGGTACCTGTCGCTGTGTCAGCAGCGCAAGAACGGGATAGCTCAGTACATCCTCGGATTCAATGGCGGTCTCTAACGTATGCCACTTCTCCTGACCCGTAACATGAAGCCCGATCCAGCGACTGTGCAATAACGTGGCTAATGTCAGCGTTATGCGCGCCTGAGGTGCGGTAGGGGCGGTGGTAGTGGCGCAGCGGGCCTCTGTTTGCAGATCAAGCAGCTTTGCCAATCCGTCGGTTTGCGGGAAAAGCGAGGCGGTATGCCCATCAGTCCCCATACCCAGCATGACCGCGTCATAGGGTCTTGGCAACATTCCCAGCGCCGCGCTGCAGACGGCTTCGTCTGCGCGCTCATCGACCCCTTCCCGATGGAGTGGATAAAAATGCGCATTCGCAGCAGGACCCACCAATAGTTCTTCCTGGATCAAGCGGGCGTTACTGTCTGAATGATCAGGCGGGCAGCGACGCTCATCGGTCAGACTGATATAAACCTGGTTCCAGGGAAGGTCCTGATCTCTAAGCGCATGAAAAACAGGAATGGGCGTGCGTCCGCCGGGCAACAACAGGCTTGCTCGCCCGCGTGCTCGTACCGAAAATTGAATAATGCTGCCAATCCGCTCGGCAACGGCAGAAACGGCTTGTGCCGGATCGGGAAAACAGAGCGCAGATTCGAGGGTATTCTTTGCGTTCATCACGACTCTTCCTGCCAGCTTGCATCGTCGCGGCCAAGCAGCGCGCTAGAGGCGGCTGGTCCCCAGGTGCCGGCTGTGTAGGGCTTTGGGGCATCTCCAGCTTCTTCCCAGGCTGCGATAATCGGGTCGATCCATTGCCAGGCGGCATAGAGCTCGTCGCGACGCATAAAAAGCGTCAGTCGGCCGCGTAAAACATCCATAAGCAATCGCTCATACGCATCTTCTTGTGCTTCTCTGAAGGTTTCAGAAAAATCCAAGTTGAGAGAAACCGGGCGCAATCGCATTCGGTCGCCCGGCGTTTTGGCCATCAGGTGAAGTTTGACCCCTTCGTCAGGCTGTAAGCGAATCACCAGCCGGTTAGGGTGGCCTGCGCCATAGGTCACATGAAAAATGGAATGGGGCACATCGTGGAAGTTAATAACGATTTCAGCGCTTCGCTCCTGCAGGCGTTTGCCGGTTCGCAAATAAAACGGTACGCCGGCCCAGCGCCAGTTGGCCACCTCCGCGCGCAGGGCAAGGAAGGTCTCAGTCTGGCTGCCTGGTGTCACGCCGTCTTCTTCCTGATAACCGAGAACCGGTTTGCCCTCAATGGCGCCGGCGCGGTACTGGCCGCGGACTGTATGCCGCAATGCTTGCTGTCCCTCGAGTGGACGCAGGGCGCGAAGTACCTTGAGCTTTTCATCGCGCACGGCATCTGCTTCGATACTGGTTGGCGGCTCCATGGCGATAATACAAAGCAGTTGCAGTAAGTGATTTTGAACCATGTCACGCAATGCGCCGGTGCGATCGTAAAATGCGGCGCGGCCATCAACACCGATCTGCTCGGCCACGGTGATTTGTACATCCCGAATCCACTCACGGCGCCACAATGGTTCAAAGAGCATATTGCCAAACCGCAGAGCAATGAGGTTTTGGACTGCCTCTTTGCCAAGATAATGATCAATACGATAGATCGAATCTTCAGCGAAAATCGCGCCAATGCGTTCGCTGATTTCCTGAGCGGAAGCAAGATTCTGCCCAAGAGGCTTTTCTAAGACGACCCGCGAGTTTGGGGTCACAAGCCCCGCGTTATTGAGTTCCTCGCACAAGGGAACAAAATGCCCCGGGGCCACGGCTAAATAGAAAATGCGCGTTCGATTTGAGGCTGCATCAGGGTTGCCGTTGTTAAGCGTGTCTGCCAATGCGATAAAGCTATCGGCGTTTTCGGCATCCACGGGAACAAAATCAATGCGGTTGGAGAATCGCTTCCACTCTTCGGGCTCGAGCTTTGCAATGCGTCGATGCTCACTAAACCGGGCGTGGATACGCTCTAAAAAAGCGTCTCGACTTTGCGGTGTGCGTCCGGTTGCAATGATGCGTCCTTCGGCAGGCAGCTGCCCGGCCCGGTCACGCAGAAAGAGGGCCGGCAAAAGCTTGCGCATCGCAAGATCGCCGGTGGCACCAAATAGAATAAGGTCAAACGGATTTGGCACAGCCATGCGGTGATTTTTCTCCCGTGCATCTGACGGTGAATGATAAAAAAGGTAACGTTAGCGTATCAGACAGACAATAGGAGAGCTTTATGGTTGCGTCTCATCAGGTGGTGGAAGAAGTTACAGCGCGAGTTATTGCGCGCAGTCATCACCAGCGACGCGCGTACTTGGAGCGTCTTGCAGCCGCTGCAGATGAGGGGCCGCATCGGGGTACGCTTTCGTGTACCAATTTAGCCCATGCATTTGCCGCATCCGGCGCGGATAAGCCGCTGATTAAAGGTCTGCAGAAACCCAATATCGCGATCGTCTCCGCTTATAACGATATGCTGTCGGCCCATCAGCCCCTCGAACATTTCCCTGTGTTATTAAAGCAAGCCGTGCGCGATGCGGGCGGGACGGCGCAATTTGCGGGTGGTGTGCCTGCGATGTGTGATGGGGTGACGCAGGGCCAGTCCGGGATGGAGTTGTCATTATTCAGTCGTGACGTGATCGCGATGGCAACGGCAGTTGCCTTGTCACATAACGCGTTTGATGGCGTTTTTTGCTTGGGGGTTTGCGATAAAATCGTGCCGGGATTGTTGATTGGCGCGCTGCATTTTGGCCATTTGCCTTGTATTTTCGTGCCGGCGGGGCCGATGACATCCGGGCTGTCCAATCCGGAAAAAGCGCGCGTGCGGGCGTTGTTTGCTGAGGGGCGAATTGATCGCGCCGCGCTACTTGAGGCGGAGTCACAGTCTTACCATGGCCCGGGTACCTGTACGTTCTATGGCACCGCCAACAGCAATCAGATGCTGATGGAGGTGATGGGCCTGCATTTGCCGGGGGCAGCGTTTATTAATCCGAATACGCCGTTGCGCGATGCAATGACGATTGCCGCTGGCCAGCGGATCATCAATATCACCGCACAGACAGATCAATTTACACCGGTGGGGCGTGTGATTGATGAACGCGCGCTGGTCAACGGTATTGTTGGTTTATTGGCAACAGGCGGTTCAACCAATCACACGATTCATTTAATTGCGATAGCCAGGGCGGCTGGCATTACGTTGACATGGCAGGATTTTTCGGATCTCTCGGCCGTTGTTCCTTTGCTGGCCAGAATCTATCCAAACGGTGAGGCGGATGTTAACCATTTTCATGCCGCAGGTGGAATGGGGCTGTTGGTGCGCGAGCTGCTTGCCGCCGGCCTGTTGCATGATGATGTTTTAACCGTAGCGGGGCAGGGAATGACGGCGTATGCCGAAGAACCTGTGTTGGCTGACGGCGGCGTGGCCTGGCGTGAGGCGCCCGATATATCCGGCGATGAATCGGTATTACGTGGCGTGAAGCAACCGTTTTCTAAAGAGGGTGGTTTGCGAGTCCTGGAGGGTAATATCGGTCGTGCTGTGATTAAGGTGTCTGCCGTTGATCCGGCGCACCGTGTTGTTGAGGCGCCTGCACGAGTCTTTACTGATCAGCTGGCTGTTTTAGAGGCGTTTCGGGCCGGTGAGCTGACTGGCGATTTTGTGTGTGTGGTTCGAGGGCAGGGCCCAAAGGCAAACGGAATGCCCGAGTTGCATAAATTAAGCCCGGAGTTGGGTGTGCTTCAGGCACGCGGCCAGAAAGTTGCACTAATTACTGATGGGCGGATGTCCGGTGCATCCGGCAAGGTGCCAGCGGCCATTCATATCAGTCCGGAATGGGCTGATAGCGGTGCGATCGGGCGCATACGTGATGGGGATTTAATTCGGCTTGACGCCGAAAACGGGGTACTGAGTGCATTGGTTGCCGAGGATGAATGGCAGCGCAGGGACCCGGCTATGCCTGAGAGCGAACCACAATATGGCATGGGTCGTGAGTTGTTTCGGCAATTTCGGGCGGTGACCACCTCTGCGGAATCAGGAGCGGTCTCATGGAATCCATGAGAGCTTTGTTAACTAAGGTACCGGTTGTACCGGTGCTCTCTATCACTGATGAAAAGTACGCCGTGCCGCTTGCGCAGGCCCTAGTGGCAGGGGGATTGCCGGTACTGGAAATCACGCTGCGCACCCCGGTTGCCCTGGCTTGTGTAGAGAAAATTGTTAGGGCGGTGCCGGAAGCGATCATTGGCGTGGGCACATGTATTCAGCCGGCACAGGTGCAGGCAGCAGCGGATGCCGGGGCACAATTTATCGTTACACCGGGAACCACCGATCGCTTAATTGCCGCCGCCCAGTCGGCACATATGCCCCTACTGCCCGGCGTGACAACGGCGTCAGAGGTGATTCGTGCGACGGAAGCCGGATTTTCTCTGCTTAAATTCTTTCCGGCGGAGTCAGCCGGTGGTGTGGCCGCGCTAAAAGCGTTTTCCGGGCCGTTTTCTGATGTGTTGTTCTGCCCGACCGGGGGTATTAGCCGAGATAACGCGCGCGATTACCTGAAACAAAACAATGTTATCTGTGTGGGTGGCAGTTGGTTTGCGCCGGCGGAGTTATTGAAAAATGCAGATTGGCAGGCCGTGCAGCAGTTGGCTGAGGTGGCGTTAGCGTTCCAGGAAAATCTCTAGTTTAAAATGTACCAAAGCAGTCCTGATTAAGTTATACTTTGGTCCATGATTCGGTTAAACCGTGAAACAGACTATGGATTCGGCATCCTGACCGTGATGGCGAAAACGCCAGCGGAGCGGTTTAATGCGGCCTGTCTTGCCGAAAAGCGAGGGCTGCCACAGCCGGTTGTCAGTAAAATTCTCAAGCAACTGACCCGTTCCGGTGTTTTAGTTTCCTATAGAGGGGCTAAAGGGGGTTATGGGTTGGCACGGGCGCCAGAGCAGCTGACGGTAGCGGCTTTAATTATGGCGCTTGAAGGGCCGATTGCCTTGACTGATTG
>JAGXLT010000201.1 GCA_018334525.1 Gammaproteobacteria bacterium | reverse complement strand
TTCAATGGTGAGCAATTCACCCCCCACTTCCGTCCAAGCCAGCCCCGTCACACGTCCCACCTGATCTTCGCTTTCGGCCATTCCGTAACGATGCCGCCGAACGCCTAAATACTTATCAAGATTGCGGGTGTCGACCTGCACCGCACGATCTCTCGGGTTAACTAAAACGTCCTTAACAACACGTCGGGCAACTTTCGCCACCTCACGCTCAAGCCCGCGCACACCAGCCTCACGGGTGTAGTAACGGACCATATCGCGTAGCGCGTTATCGCTAATAACCAACTCCCCCTCACGCAACCCGTTAGCTTTTTTCTGTTTTGGAACCAGGTAGTTACGTGCAATGTTTACCTTTTCTTCTTCGGTATAACCCGACAGCCGAATGACTTCCATTCGATCCAATAGTGGACCAGGGATATTCATCGTATTTGCCGTACAAACAAACATGACATCAGAAAGATCAAAATCAACTTCAAGATAATGATCGTTGAACGTCGCATTCTGCTCAGGGTCGAGTACTTCGAGCAATGCCGAAGCCGGGTCACCGCGAAAATCCATTGCCATTTTATCAATTTCATCAAGCAGGAATAGCGGGTTACGGGTTTCCACCTTCGCGAGCTTTTGAATGATTTTTCCTGGCAAAGAACCGATGTAGGTACGTCGATGGCCGCGAATTTCCGCTTCATCCCGCACCCCGCCAAGTGACATTCGGACAAACCGTCGGTTAATAGCGCGCGCTATTGACTCGCCCAAAGAAGTCTTGCCCACGCCTGGCGGCCCCACTAAGCAAAGAATCGGCCCTTTGAGCTTACGCACCCTCTGCTGTACCGCGAGATACTCTAAGATCCGCTCTTTGACCTTCTCTAGGCCATAATGATCAGCATCCAAAATTCCTTCCGCCCGGGATAAGTCATGCCGTACACGGGTACGGTGATGCCAGGGCAGCGCCACCATCCATTCCAAATAATTCCGTACCACCGTGGCTTCAGCAGACATCGGCGACATCATGCGCATTTTGGAAAGCTCTTGTTCCGCCTTCTCACGCGCCTCTTTAGGCATCTTCGCCTTTTCTATTTTGCGTTCAAGGTCTTCGATCTCATTCGGAACATCGTCAAGTTCGCCGAGCTCTTTCTGAATGGCTTTCATTTGCTCATTCAAGTAGTACTCGCGCTGCGATTTTTCCATTTGTTGTTTAACACGGCCGCGAATCCGCTTTTCCACCTGCAGAATATCGAGCTCTCCATCAATCAATCCGATCAAATGCTCCATGCGCGCGGGAACATCAAGGATCTCCAAGATGGTCTGCTTATCCTCCACCTTCAGGCTCATATGAGCGGCTACCGTATCAGCCAGACGCCCGAACTCATCGATCCCCTGTAGCGAGGACAAAATCTCCGGTGGGATCTTTTTATTCAGTTTGACGTACTGCTCAAACATCGAGAGCAAGGATCGCGCCATCGCATCGACTTCACGATCGTCTGTAAATTGGGGCTCAACCACTAAGCTTGCAGATGCTGTATAGAAGTCACTCTCAACATCCAGGTCTTTAACCGTGGCCCGCTCCACTCCCTCAACCAACACTTTTACGGTGCCATCGGGTAGCTTCAGCATCTGCAGAATATTCGCCATCGTGCCAACGGAATAAATATTATCCGCAGCCGGATCATCCACTTCTGCGCTGTGCTGCGCGACCAGCAAAATACGCTTATCCTCGGCCATCGCTGATTCAAGAGCAGCAATCGACTTTTCACGGCCCACAAAGAGTGGAATCACCATATGTGGGTAAACCACCACGTCGCGCAACGGGAGTACGGGCGCGACGAAATCGCCAGCGCCCTTCTTTATATCGATCATAATTTCCTCAGTCGGAAGCGGCCGCTGGCTGCTCCGATCCGTCATAGATCAGGTAGGGGGATGACTCGCCACGAATCACGGCGTCATCCACGACCACTTTGCTTACATTTTCCATGGAAGGCAGGTCGTACATTGTATTTAGCAACACATGTTCAACGAGGGTGCGCAAGCCACGCGCCCCGGTATTCCGCTTAATCGCTTTACGGGCCACCTCGCGCAACGCATCATCACGAAACTCAAGCTCCGCGCCCTCCATCTCAAACAAGCGCTGAAATTGCTTAACCAATGCGTTTTTCGGCTCACGCAGAATTTGTATGAGGGCCTCTTCGTCTAATTCATTGAGCGTTGCTACTACTGGCAGACGCCCGACAAATTCGGGGATCAAGCCATATCGAACAAGATCCTCAGGCTCGACATCGCGCAGTGTGTCTCCCACACCACGACGTTGAGCCTCGCCTTTGATTTCGGCCGAAAAACCAATGCCGCCCGGCTCAGATCGGTGTTGAATCACCTTCTCTAACCCGGCAAAAGCGCCACCACAAATAAACAGAATATTACCTGTATCGACCTGCAGGAACTCCTGCTGCGGATGCTTACGGCCACCTTGCGGCGGCACAGACGCCGTGGTGCCTTCAATGAGCTTCAGCAATGCCTGCTGCACCCCCTCTCCAGATACATCTCGAGTGATCGATGGGTTTTCAGCCTTGCGCGAAACCTTGTCGATTTCATCAATGTAAACAATGCCCTGCTGAGCTTTTTCGACATCGTAATCACATTTCTGCAGCAGTTTTTGAATGATGTTTTCAACATCCTCACCCACATAACCGGCCTCGGTTAGCGTGGTAGCGTCAGCGATCGTGAATGGCACATCTAACAGGCGCGCTAGCGTTTGAGCCAGCAGGGTCTTACCCGAGCCAGTTGGCCCAATCAGCAGAATATTACTCTTACTGAGCTCCACATCATCCTTGCCATGACTCGCGTGCATCCGCTTGTAGTGGTTATACACCGCAACGGCCAGCACCTTTTTGGCATGCTCCTGACCGATCACGTGCTCATCAAGCGCAAGCTTCAGCTCGTGTGGCTTCGGAAGCCGAGCGTTACCTTCGCTCGTTTCCCTCC
>JAGXLT010000200.1 GCA_018334525.1 Gammaproteobacteria bacterium | reverse complement strand
GGGGACGCGTCTACCAGTTCCGCCACTTTCGCGATCCGAGAAGTATAACTGCATGCATCGTGAGCCGTCGATCATCAATCGTCAGGCAAGCTGATCAAACTGCTGTCGAACCCATTGCTGCATCGGGTCCTGATGGTGACGATGATGCCAATACAGGTAAATGGGCAAACTATCGCCCTGCACGAGCGCAGGCAGCGGCCGGCTAAGCAGCGGGTGCTCACGTGCCAAACGGGCCGATAACTGCGCCGGCAATGCAAAAACCAGATCACTCTGTGCACAGGCATCCGGTACATTTAGAAAACTCGATAAGCGCAGTACCACATTCCGGGAAAGACCCAGAGCCGCCAGCCTTTCATCCATAATCGCCGGGCCTTTTCCCGTAATGGATACCACTCCGTGGTTTGCTGCCAGATATCGCTCCATCGTCATTTCGCCCGTTGCCAGCGGATTGTTGCGCCCCATCAAACATTCCAAATGACTGTTATCGAGCACTCGCCGATGGAATTGGTCTAAATGTTCATCCGGCTCAAGCCCACTAATCGCCAGATGCAAATCACCATCGGCAAGGCGGCCAAAAAAATCATCAGGATGCGAATCAATATCCAAATGCATGCCCGGTGCTTTTTGCCGCAGCAACGGCACTAAACCATTGAGATACACGGCTGCTTCTAAATCTAAGCAGCCAATTCGAATCGCTGCTCTGGAATGCGCAGGATCAAAACGGGTTGGCGTGAGCAGATGCCTGACCCCAGCCAGCACATCTGCTAGTGGCTCTTTAAGCTGCTGCGCGCGTTCGGTGAGCACGAAGCCTTCAGCGCCCCTGATCAGCAGAGGATCCTGAAACACGACTCGCAATCGTCCAAGTGCACGACTGACTGCCGGCTGACTCATTCCGAGCCGTCCTGCCGCATGGGTAACATGGCACTCAATTAGTAGAGCTTCCAAAACCACCAGTAAGTTAAGATCCACCGCACGTAAATTCATTTGACGCATACACTTAATGCTAATTATTCATTAGACGCATTTTGAGGAGAGTGCCACACTGCTCTTATCATTTAAACAGGAGTTTTTTTGTATGACATTCCCAACGATTTTTCGCTCCGGCATCACGGCGCTGGCGCTGACAGCCGCGGCAACTGCCGGATCAGCCACCGCTGCTGACTACATCATCGACACCGAAGGCGCACACGCGTCCATTAACTTTCGCGTCAATCATTTAGGGTTTAGTTGGCTGACCGGACGTTTTAATGACTTCACGGGTCAATTTAATTACGACCCCGATAGCCCGGAGGATGCGCAAATCAGCGTAACCATCGACACCGCCAGCATTGACTCTGCCCACGAAGAGCGTGATGAGCACCTGCGTAGTGCCGACTTTTTGCATGTTGAGCAGCACCCTCAGGCCGAGTTTATAAGCACCTCTTATCAACCTACAGGTGACCACACGGCAGTGATGGAAGGCGATTTCACACTGAATGGCGTCACCCGAACGATCCAGCTCGATGTTGAAAAGATCGGTCAGGGGCAGGATCCATGGGGTAACGAGCGGGTCGGCTTCTCTGCAGCTACTGATTTTCAGCTCAAAGATTATGGAATTGACTATGATCTCGGTCCCGATAGCGAAACGGTCTATCTGACACTCGAAGTGGAAGGTATCCGGCAGTAAATCAGTAAAGGAGTTATACCGATGAGCAAAATTTTAGTGCTCTACTATTCAATGTACGGACATATTGAAACGATGGCTCAGCGCGTTGCTGAAGGCGCGCGCAGCGTCTCCGGCACTGAGGTGCATGTTAAACGCGTGCCTGAAACCATGCCGGAAGAGGCATTTAGCTCGGCCGGCGGAAAAACCGACCAGGTGGCAGAAGTTGCCAAACCTGAGGAATTAGCGGAGTACGACGCCATTATATTCGGCACGCCCACCCGCTTTGGAAACATGGCCGGACAAATGCGTACATTCCTTGATCAAACCGGGAGTCTTTGGGCTAACGGCGCACTGGCTGGCAAGGTTGCCAGCGTGTTCACCTCGACCGGTACCGGCGGCGGCCAGGAGCAGACCATCACCTCCACATGGACGACTCTGGCCCATCATGGAATGGTCATAGTGCCTTTGGGTTATACCAACCCGGTGCAGTTCGATATCTCTAAAGTTAGCGGCGGTACGCCTTATGGTGCCTCAACACTCGCCGGGGGAGATGGATCGCGTCAGCCGGATGATCGTGAACTGGAAATCGCTCGGCACCAAGGAGAATGGGTGGCTAACATCACTCAAAAAATGGTGGGCCGTTAGGGACTCGAACCCCAAACCTACTGATTAAGAGTCAGCTGCTCTACCAATTGAGCTAACGGCCCTTAAGGGAAATGGGGTGAGCGATGGGATTTGAACCCACGACCACCGGAGCCACAATCCGGAGCTCTACCAACTGAGCTACGCCCACCATAGAAACCTAACACCCCGACTAGCCGGTTGGTTGGTCGGGGTGGAGGGATTCGAACCCCCGACATCCTGCTCCCAAAGCAGGCGCGCTACCAGACTGCGCTACACCCCGCCTCGACAGCGGAGGCAAAATGATACCGGTGCCCCTACTTGCGGTCAATCAGCGTATACTCTCCGCCGAACTTTGGAGAAATACACTTGAATACATTTGATGAACTCGGCTTACGCGCCGAACTGCTTGAAACAATTAAACAATCCGGATACACCACCCCTACTCCCATTCAGGCAAAAGCCATTCCTTTGGTGTTGAGTGGGCAAGACCTTTTGGCTGCCGCGCAGACGGGTACCGGCAAAACTGCCGCATTCACCCTGCCTTTGCTGCAGCGCCTCGCGGAAAAAGAAATACCGACCGGCCGGCGCCCTACGCGTGTGCTGGTGGTTGCACCTACCCGCGAATTGGCCGCACAGATTGGCGAAAACACGCGTGTCTACGGCAAGGGTTTGCCCCTGCGCTCGGCCGTTATTTTTGGTGG
>JAGXLT010000199.1 GCA_018334525.1 Gammaproteobacteria bacterium | reverse complement strand
CGATCAACTCCAAAAGCGGCTGCTATATCCCGTGTTAAATTCTGCGCCCGAATTCCGAGAACCCCCCGTCGAACAGCGCCGTATTCGATCAGCTGATCCATCACTTCAGCAACCATATTGATCGGGATGGCAAATCCGATACCGATATTCCCGCCTCCACGCGATAAAATTGCCGTATTGATCCCAATCAGCTCGCCACGCAGGTTAATGAGCGCACCACCGGAGTTGCCCGGATTAATGGATGCATCTGTTTGAATGAATTGTTGCAAGCGCGCGCCACCGCTGCCCGGCAAAGAGCGTTCAAGCCCGCTTACAACGCCCGTAGTGACCGTGTGACCCAACCCAAACGGATTACCAATCGCAATGGTGTAATCCCCTACCCTCAGCTCATCGGAGTTGGCAAAGGCCAATGCTGAAAGCGACTCCGCATCAACCTGAATGACCGCAAGATCGGTTTCCGCATCTGACCCGATAACCGTTGCCTCAAGCTCTCGACCATCATCAAGGCCAACGGCGATTTGGTCTGCGTTCGCAATGACATGATGATTCGTCAGAATGAACCCGCGTTCCGCATCGGCAATCACCCCTGAGCCCAGAGACTGAATCCGGCGTTGTTCACGCGGCTGCGGCAGGTCAAAAAAGCGCTGGAAAAACGGATCATTGAGCAATGGGTTGGTCTGCACTTCAACCGTACCGGAAGTGGCAATATTGACGACCGCCGGTGAGACCGACTCAATAAGCGGCGCTAAACTGGGCGTTTCACCATTAGGCAATACGATCTGCGCTACTGCTGCCTGACTGAAAATCAGACCTGCCAATATGCCTTTCAACCAACCATTAATCACTGCTAGTGCTCTCGTGTCGCCTGAAACTCAATATCCGGCCAACGCTCCTCGGTGAGCTGTAAATTCACGCGGGTCGGGGCAATGTAAGCTAGCTCACCCGACACATCCAGCGCTAAATTATCAGCTTGCCGGTCTTTAAAATCCGCCAACATACGGGCATCAGCGCAACGAACCCATCTTGCTGTGGCCACACCTACCGGTTCGAATTGACAATCCACGCCGTATTCATGCTTTAAACGAAATGCCACAACATCAAATTGCAATGCACCAACCGCGCCAACAATCAGATCGTTGCGCGTCAGCGGCCGAAATAACTGCGATGCGCCCTCTTCGCAAAGTTCTACGAGACCCTTTTGCAGCGCTTTCATTCGCATCGGGTCTTTAAGAACCGCACGACGGAAAAGCTCAGGAGCGAAATTCGGTATTCCTGTGAACTTCAGCGCTTCGCCTTCGCTGAATGTGTCTCCGATTTGGATGGTGCCATGGTTGTGCAGGCCGATAATATCGCCGGCATAGGCGTTTTCTACGTGATCCCGATCAGAGGCTAGAAAGGTAATCGCGTTAGCGATACGAACATCTTTTCCGGTTCGCACGTGACGTAACTTCATCCCCTTGGCATAGACCCCGGAGCAGATCCGCATAAAGGCAATGCGATCACGGTGGTTGGGGTCCATATTGGCCTGAATTTTGAAAACAAATCCGCTAAAGCTGGATTCATCGGGATCAACAATTCGCTCAGTGGTCTCATGTGGCTGGGGCATGGGAGCCATTTCGACAAAGCAATCGAGCAGTGGTTTTAATCCAAAGTTGTTAATGGCCGAGCCAAAAAACACCGGCGTCAGTTTGCCGGCCAAATACGCCGAACGATCAAACGCATTCCCTGCGGCGCGAAGCAGATCTATTTCATCGCGAAGTTCTTGAGCCTGATCCCCAATCACTTCATCAAGCTCCGGATTGGAAAGCCCGTTTATCTGCTTACCATTGGCCAAATAAACGCAGTCTTCCAATAAATGGAAAACCCCACGAAAACGCTGCCCCATTCCTACAGGCCATGTGATCGGTGCGCAATCCATTTTAAGGACGGTTTCGACTTCATCCATCAGATCCATCGGGTCCCGACCTTCCCGGTCGAGCTTATTGATGAAGGTAATAATCGGTGTGTTGCGAAGACGGCACACGTCCATCAGCTTAATGGTGCGCTCTTCCACGCCCTTTGCCGCATCGATCACCATTAATGCCGAGTCCACCGCGGTCAGCGTACGATAGGTGTCTTCAGAGAAATCCTCATGCCCGGGAGTATCCAGAAGATTCACCATCGCGTCGCGATAAGGAAACTGCATCACCGAGGAGGTCACTGAGATGCCGCGCTCCTTTTCCAGCGCCATCCAATCCGACGTGGCATGGCGATCAGATTTGCGCCCCTTCACCGTGCCTGCAAGCTGAATGGCCCCACCAAAAAGCAGAAGCTTTTCGGTGACAGTCGTCTTACCGGCATCAGGATGCGAGATAATGGCGAAAGTTCGCCGGCGGTGCCCTTCCGGGGTTTTGGCGGTCGTAGACATGAAGTGCGACAATCAATCCGTTAATAAAAGTTAAATAATAGAGGATACGATGGCGACAGTGCCATTTTGGGAGCGCAAAACATTACCAGAAATGAGCAACGAAGAGTGGGAATCACTCTGCGATGGCTGTGCTAAATGTTGCCGCCACCAACTAGAAGACATCGATACGGGCAAAATTCACCCGACGCGCGTGGGCTGCCAGCTTTTAGACACCCACACCTGCCGCTGTAGCGATTATACTCAACGGCATGAGACAGTACCGGATTGTATTCGCTTGATACCGGAGAGAATGGACGAGTATCACTGGTTGCCTAAAACCTGTGCTTATCGACGGATTCACGAAGGCCGAGGACTGGCTGATTGGCATCCTTTGCTATCGGGTCGCGCAGAAAGTGTCCATGAAGCGGGGATTTCGATGCGTGATCGACTGATTAATGAGCGGGATCTGTCACCACAAGCCGAGCTACAGGATTACTTGGAGGATTTGTAATGGATATGAGCGCATACCCGCTGCTGGAGGGCATTGAAGAGCCCGCACACCTCCGCGAATTACCCCCGCATCAGTTAC
>JAGXLT010000018.1 GCA_018334525.1 Gammaproteobacteria bacterium | reverse complement strand
GAAGGTTTCCCAGGGACCCAGCTCAAACGCAACGGCACGGGTAAGTAGATCGTCGATCGGCACAAAAAAGCCGACAAAGGTAAAACCGGTCCATAAGGCAAAACTCAGCCAAAGAATTTGCTTAGCACTTTTGCGCAGAATTTTTTCGGCATTCCAGGGGCCTTTATCCAGCTTCATGCGCTTGGCACGCTTGCCCTCAGTCCATTGCTCCATCCACAAAAAGACTTCGGTGTACACAGTTTGTGGGCATGCGTAGCCACACCAGACGCGGCCGGCCAGCGCCGTAACGTAAAACAGCGCCACCGCGCTGACAATCAGCAATAAGGTGAGATACACAAAATCCTGCGGCCAGAACGTGAGCCAAAGAATATGAAATTGCCGGGCCGGCAGATCAAAGAGCACCGCCGGGTTACCGTCAATACGCAGCCACGGCAGGATATAAAAAAGCCCCAGCAACACAAACACCATAACCTTGCGGATGTTCTGATAGCGCCCCTTGATCTCTCTTGGATAGATCTTCTCGTGCGCTGCATACATGGAATCTGTTGGCGGGTGCGTACTCATGAGCGCGGCGGCCTTGCCAATAACACGCTTACCGCACTGGATAGTGCGGCTACTGCCCAAAACATTAAAAAGCCGATGCTATAGCCGGCTGTGCGGCTGATTTCCCAGTCCGGGACGGTTTGTAAACGCAGTGTCTCTGGATCAATGCCGGAGAAAAACAGCATTGTTGCAACGCCAGCGGCCAAAAATGCCGGCCATAAGCAAATGCCGATCAGCCAGAAGCGGCTGGGCGGGTAGTGGGTGCGATCTGCTGATGCTTCAGCGTGCGGCAAGCTCGTCATCGCTGTTCTCCTCACCGCCGGATAGGCGATAAACGTAGGCCGTTACCAAATGCACGCGATTTTCACCCAGCGTTTCGGCAAAGGCCGGCATAATGCCGTTGCGGCCTTGATTAAGCGTTTCAGTGATAGCGGCCAGTGAGCCACCATAAAGCCAGGTGCCGTCGGTTAAGTTAGGCGCGCCTAATGCTTCATTGCCTTTACCCTCCGCGCCATGGCAGGCCACGCAGAGTGTCTGATAATGCTCGCGCCCGGCGGCGATTAAGCGCGCAGGGGCCTCGCGCCCACTCATGGAGTAAACATAAGCAGCCGTTGCTTCCAGATCGGCTTCATCCAAAGCAGCCGCAAACGCCGGCATGACCGCCTGACGCCCGTTAATCAGCGTATGCCTGATGGCCTCCGGACCGCCTCCCCACTGCCAGATACCGTCAGACAGATTGGGGTACCCGAGGGCACCGCGGCCATCTGACCCATGGCAGGTGGCGCAATTATTCGCAAAGATGCGTCCTGCTGTAGCCATCGCATCAGAGTTATTGGCCAGCGTGGGAACCGGGATTTCCGCGTACGCGGCATAAATGGGCTCGAAGCGTTCTTCAGCCGCCGTCATTTCTGCCTCGTAAAGGCCATACTGACTCCAGCCCAGCAGCCCTTTAAAATTCCCAAGGCCCGGGAAGAACAGCAGGTAAGCCAGACCAAAAACGATGGTGATATAGAACAGCCACAGCCACCAGCGGGGCATGGGGTTGTTGTACTCCATTAAATCGCCATCCCAGACATGGCCGGTGGTTTCATGAGCAGCGGCCTCACCCGCGCGGGGTTTAGCGGTCCAGCGAATTAGCCACCAGCAGGCAAAAATATTGCCCAGGGTGAGCACAATAATAAAAAGACTCCAAAACAGACTCATGACCGCTCTCCCTTGTCATTTTTATCGGTTTGAATCGGCTTGTCCTCCCGCAACGGCAGCTGCGCGGCTTCGTCAAAATCTTTACGCCGTTTGCTGCTGAAAGCCCAGACAACGATGCCAAGAAAGATCACGAGCAGGAGTGTGGTAAAAATGCCGCTAACCATCAGTTGGCTCCTCCAGACACGCCGAGACCCTGAAGGTAGGCAATCAGTGCCTCCATTTCGGTCACACCCTCAAGCGCATCCGCGGCAGCAATATCTTCATCGCTGTAAGGCACGCCCAGATATTTCTGCTGCGCTCGCATGCTGCGGGCAACCTGCTCAGGGTTGACTGTGCGTTTGGCAAGCCAAGGGTAGGCCGGCATATTGGATTGTGGCACCACATCGCGTGGGTTAATTAAATGCACGTAGTGCCAATCATCGGTATAGACGCCGCCAACGCGAGCCAGATCCGGGCCAGTGCGTTTAGAGCCCCACTGAAACGGCCGGTCATAAACAAAATCGCCCGCCACGGAATAATCGCCATAACGCTCGGTTTCTGCGCGGAAGGGCCGAATCTGCTGTGAATGGCAGCCGTAGCAGCCCTCACTGACATAAACATCACGGCCGGCAAACTCAATGGCGGGATAGGGCTCCACGCCGGGGGCCGGTTCAGTGGTGTCGCGCGCATACATTAGCGGCACAATTTCGACCAGGCCGCCGATACTGATCACAATGAGGATCAGTACCGCCATGAGGCCAACATTTTTTTCGACGACTTCATGAGACATGCTGCAACTCCTCAGGCACTGGCCGCTGATGGCGCTGCTGCTTTGACTGGCTCAACCGGGCGAATGGTGCGCCACACGTTGTAGGCCATGATCAGCATGCCGGCAAAGAATAAAAGACCACCCACTAAACGCACGGCATAGTACGGATAGGTAGCGGCAACCGACTCGATAAAGCTGTAGGTCAGCGTGCCGTCGTCGTTAACTGCGCGCCACATCAGGCCCTGCATCACGCCGGCAATCCACATTGACGCGATATAGAGCACCACGCCGATAGTAGACACCCAGAAGTGCACGTTAATGAGCGGGATACTGTACATCTGCTCACGGTTAAACAGCCGTGGCACGAGCATGTAAACCGCACCGATGGTAATGAAGGCCACCCAGCCAAGGGCACCGGAATGCACATGACCGATGGTCCAGTCGGTGTAATGCGAAAGGGCATTAACCGTGCGAATGGACATCATGGGGCCTTCAAAAGTGGCCATGCCGTAGAAAGACAGGCTCACAATCAAAAAGCGGATAATGGGATCGTCACGCAGCTTATGCCAGGCGCCGGATAGGGTCATGATGCCGTTAATCATGCCGCCCCAGGAGGGCGCCAGCAGAATCAGGGAAAACACCATGCCTACGGATTGCACCCACTCTGGCAACGCCGTCCAGTGCAGATGATGGGGGCCTGCCCACATGTAGGTGGAAATCAGCGCCCAAAAATGCACCACCGATAGGCGATACGAATAAATGGGCCGGCCCGCCTGTTTGGGCACGAAGTAGTACATCATCCCTAAAAAGCCGGCGGTTAAGAAAAAGCCCACCGCGTTATGGCCGTACCACCACTGCACCATGGCATCCACGGCGCCCGAGTAGATGGGATAGGACTGGGTAAGCGAGGTTGGAATGGCCAAGCTGTTGACGATGTGCAGCACGGCAACGGTCAGAATAAATGCCCCATAAAACCAGTTGGCGACGTAAATATGCTTAACCTTGCGCTTAACGATCGTGCCAAAAAACACCACCGCGTAGGTCACCCATACCGCAGCAATCAAAATATCGAGTGGCCAAATGAGCTCGGCATACTCTTTGCTTTGCGTAAAACCCAGCGGCAGCGTGACAACAGCGCCTAAGATGACAGCCTGCCAGCCCCAGAAGGTGAAGGCTGCGGCCTTGTCGCTGAGTAATCTGACCCCACAGGTTCTTTGCACCACGTAATAAGAGGTGGCAAACAGCGCCGAGCC
Source organism: Gammaproteobacteria bacterium (assembly GCA_018334525.1). Lineage (GTDB taxonomy): Bacteria > Pseudomonadota > Gammaproteobacteria > Nitrococcales > Nitrococcaceae > Spiribacter. The sequence continues at coordinate 5,985 of JAGXLT010000018.1, read as the reverse complement.
GCCAAACGCAAAAATGACGGCGTTGGTATGCAGCGGGCGCAGTCGGCTATAGGTCAACCAGGGGAGTTCAAAGTTTAGCGCAGGCCAGAGTAGTTGGGCGGCAATTAACACCCCCACCAGCATGCCCACAATGCCCCAGACCACTGTCATGATAGTGAACTGGCGGACAACCTTATCGTTATACGAAGCGGTAGTTTCCATAATGACCCTGTTATGCGGTTTTTTTAGTTGGTCGTTAAGTGTCCTGCTTATGCGATCTTTTAGTGTTGATCCAGATCAAACCCTGTCGTGACAGGTCGGGCCGTGTATTATTTCCAAACAGACTTCAAGGCGTACCGGGAGAGAAAAAATGCAAGGTCAAAAAATGCTCCGTTGGAGTGTGGTGCTGGGGTTATTTCTGCTGCTGAGCCTGCCGGCTCAGGGCGCAACGGTGGATATCGGGCGAAGCAGTGATGCGATCGGTCTTTCCGTATCCGGCAATCGGGATACGGCCGGCTGGGAGTACGGTGGTGAATTGCGTCTGCATGATGATGACGGCCAGATCATTGGGGGTGAGATTCACTACGTGAATGTACCGGATCCGGGCCGGGGCGCCTTTCAATTCGGTCTTGGTGGGCGGGCGCTTTTAATTGAAGATGATGCCCGGGGTGCCGATGGCAGCGCGATCGCTTTGGGCGGAAAGCTGCGCTGGACACTGCCCGAGTACAATCGTGCGGCCCTGGCGGCAAGTGCCTATTTTGCGCCTTCCTTCTCCGCGTTCAGCGATATCGACAGCTACCGCGAGCTCAGTGTGCGGGGGGAGTATTTTATTCTGCGCAATGCCGCTGTTTATCTGGGCTATCGTGAAATTCGTCTGGGGTTTGATGGTGACTCCCTTGGCGGTGATCGCAACTTTGAAAGTGGGATGAGTTTAGGTTTTAGAATTGATTTTTAGATGGCTGACAGGGCTGGTGCTTGGCCTGGTCTGCGCAGTGCCGGCATGGGTAATGGCCGCCGATCAGGCAACGGTGCTGATGTACCACCGGGTTGGCGAGTCCGCGCACCCAAGTACTAACGTTACGGTTGAGCAATTTGCTGAGCATTTGGCGTACTTAGCCGATAATGGTTACACGGTGGTGCCGCTGGAAGACGTGGTGGCGTGGCGGGATCGAAGTGCATCGCTGCCACCACGGGCGGTGGCGATTACCTTTGATGATGCCTATGCCAGCGTGGGGGACGTGGCCCATGCGATGCTGCATGAGCGTAACTGGCCCTACACCGTGTTTGTGAATAGTGAAGCGATCGATGGTGGCTATGGGGGTTATACCGGGTGGTCGCGAATGCGAGAAATGGCAGCGCAGGGTGCGCGGTTTGCTAACCATACGCACACGCATGCGCCGTTGCAGACGTTAACCAAGGCAGAAATAAACGCCGAATTAGCCACGGCGCAAACGCGGTTGATTGAGGAACTGGGTGATGCGGTACATCAGTCGCCGCCGCTGCTGGCTTATCCGTATGGGGAATATGATTTAGCCGCGATGGAGCATGTTGCTTCGCTGGGTTATGTGGCTTTTGGGCAGCAATCGGGTGTGATTGGGCCGAGTTCTGATCGCCGCGCTTTGCCCCGATTTGCTATGAACGAGCGCTTTGCGGAAATGGACGGGTTCTCATTGAAAGTGCAGACACGGCCGATGCCCATTGAAGCATGGCAGCCCATCAACCCGGTACGTGAAAGCCCGCGGGCCCCGGCCTTGCGGGTCACGCTGGCGCAGCCTGATTTGCCGGTGCATGGACTGGCCTGTTTTTATGGCAGCGAGCGGCTTGACCCAGAATGGATAGAGCCCGGCCGTGAGTTTACGGTGCAGGGTCAGGCCGATTTACCGATTGGACGAAGCCGCTATAACTGCACCATGCCGGTGGGCGATGGGCGTTTTTGGTGGTTCACCCAAATGTGGATTTATGGAGCGGCGGGCAGTTGATAGAAAAAGCGCAAGGGGCGTGCCGGGTACTTCAGGTGAGTGATACGCATTTATGCGCCACGCCCTCAGCACCGACGGCGGAGGCACCGGTGGATCAGCGCTGGCAGGCTGCGCAAGCCCGATTGATGGACTGGGCGGGCAGTGCGGATGCGATCGTACATACCGGTGATGTCAGTGATGATGGCAGTGCGGCGGCCTGTCAGCGAGTGGCTGAGGGCCTGCGTGCGCTGAATCTGCCGGGGCAGATACTGCCGGGTAACCATGACGAGCCTGCCGCTTTGTTAAAAACCTTTGCGCCGGGTGACCCGCTGTCTTTAGCCCGCGTGCTTGATTTAGGTGCCTGGCAGGTGATCGGGCTTGATTCGCGTAAACCCGGTGCAGTGTCAGGGCACTTGTGCGAGGCAGAGCTGTCTGCCTTAGATGCGGCATTGGCTGATGCGGGAGATGCGTGGATTCTGCTGGCCGTTCATCATCCGCCAGTATCGGTCAATTGCGCCTGGCTGGATGCGATTGGATTGAACAACGGTCAAGCGCTGCTTGATCGGCTTGAAGCCAACCCGCGCATTGCCGGTGTGATTAGTGGCCATGTGCACCATGCCTTTGAGACAATGTATGCAGGGCGCCCTGTATTAACCGCACCGGCGATGTCTGTGCAGTTTTTAGCTGGTAGTGATGAATTTGCGATTGCGTCGGGTCCACCTGCGTTTCGCTGGCTGGACTTATGCCCTGACGGGACAATTCAAACGGGTATAGAGGAGATTGATTGATGGAATACCGCTCGTGGATGTGTGTGGTTTGTGGTTGGATTTATGAGGAAGAAGACGGCCTGCCTGATGATGGTATTGCGCCGGGTACGCGTTGGGAAGACATTCCTGATGATTTTGTTTGCCCGGAATGCGGTGCCGGGAAGTCTGACTTTGAAATGATTGAGATTTAAGTAATGACCGGCGCAATCGCTGGTCTTTACGCGATCACGAGCTCAGCGCTACAGCCGGGTGACCAGCTTCAGCAAGCCGTTGCAGCCGCCATTCGGGGTGGGGCACAGGCGGTGCAATACCGCGATAAATCGTCTGACACCGGGCAGCGCCAAACCGCAGCCGCGGCGCTTGCCGATTTGTGTCGCGCAGCGGGTGTTTATTTTATTGTGAATGATGATGTGGCACTGGCAGCGGCGGTTGGCGCAGACGGGGTGCATATCGGGCAGGATGACGCCGGCATAGCCGCGGCACGCGCGCAGCTGGGCCCTCAGGTCATCATTGGGGTGTCTTGCTACAACAGTCTGGAGCGGGCCGCGGATGCTTTAGCGGCGGGGGCGGATTATCTGGCGTTTGGTAGCGTTTATCCATCGCCCACCAAGCCGCAGGCCGTGCGGGCGCCGCTGAGCCTTTTTGCCGAGGCGCGCGAATTGACAGATCGGCCACTGGTTGCCATCGGGGGCATCAATTCCGACAATGCCGGTGCGGTGCGAACGGCAGGCGCTGATGCGGTAGCGGTGATTGAGGGCGTGTTTGGCGCTACAGATATTGAGCTGGCAGCAGCAGCCATTGCAAAGCAATTTAATGACTAAAGGAATCTGAATTAGCATGTCTAAGCGATCTGAAACTCTCTTTGCCGAAGCGAACGAACACCTGGTTGGCGGTGTGAACTCTGCCGTGCGCGCGTTTCGTGCGGTGGGCGGTACACCGGTGTTTATTCAGCGGGGCGAAGGCGCCTGGGTCGAAGATGTTGATGGCAAACGCTACGTCGACTTTGTGCTTTCCTACGGGCCCTTAGCGATCGGGCATGCCCATCCTGCCGTGGTGGCTGCCATCGCTGAAACCGCAGCAAACGGCACAAGCTTTGGCGCGCCAACGGAAAAAGAAACTGAGCTGGCGCAGTTGGTGAAATCGCTGATGCCATCGATTGAGCGTATTCGCATGGTGAATTCGGGAACCGAGGCCTGCATGAGCGCGGTGCGTCTGGCGCGCGGTTATACCGGGCGGGATCGCGTGATTAAGTTTCGTGGTAACTACCACGGTCATGTGGATGCCTTGCTGGTGGAGGCAGGCTCAGGCGTGTTAACTCTGGGTATTCCCGGCTCACCGGGTGTGCCGGCCGCCGCCACAGAAACCACCTTAACGGCACCCTTTAATGATTTAGCGGGTGTGGCGGCGTTGTTTGCGGAATATAGCGATACGATTGCGGCGGTGTTGGTAGAGCCGGTTGCGGGCAATATGAATTGCGTGCCGGCGCGGCAGGATTTTCTGGAAGGGTTACGCAAGCTCTGCGATGAGCACGGTGCGTTATTGGTGTTTGATGAGGTGATGAGCGGTTTTCGTGCCTCACTCGGCGGCGCCCAGGCGCACTACAATGTCATGCCCGATTTAACCTGCTTAGGCAAAGTGATTGGGGGTGGTTTGCCGGTGGGTGCGCTCGGCGGCCGGGCGGAGGTGATGGATTATTTAGCACCTACCGGGCCGGTGTATCAGGCCGGCACTTTATCCGGTAACCCGTTGGCGATGGCAAGTGGTATTGCCACCTTAACTGAGCTTGCAAAGCCGGGTGTGCATGCCACTGCGGTGGCATGGACGCAGCGCTTTCTGGCCGGCTTGAAGTCACGGGCAGACGCCGCGGGTGTGCCGTTATTAACCCATCAGGCCGGCACCATGTTTGGCGTGTTCTTTACTGATGCGCCAGCCATCGAGCGGTTTGAGCAGGTGGAGCAATGTGATGCCGAGCGATTTGTGAAGTTCTTTCATGGCATGTTGGATGAGGGCGTTTACTTAGCGCCGTCAGCCTTTGAAGCTGGGTTTGTGTCTACGGCCCATGATGAGGCGGCATTAAACCATGCCTTAAATGCGGCCGAGCGCGTGTTTGCCGACTTAACCGTCTGAGTCTAATCCCCAACGGGGCATGAGACTTTGGTCGATATGCAGATGATCAAGAATGCGGGCGATGACAAAATCAACCAGTCCGTTAATGTCGGTGGGGCGATGATAAAACCCGGGGTTGGCCGGCAAAATAATGGCGCCAACCCGAGCTAAGCGAAGCATATTTTCTAAGTGAATTTGCGATAACGGGGTTTCACGGGGCACCAGAATTAATTGCCCGCGCTCTTTAAGTACCACATCTGCAGCGCGTTCGATAAGCGCTTCACTAGTGCCGGCAGCAAGTCGGCCAAGGGTGCCGGTAGTGCAGGGGCAGACCACCATTTGTTTCGGCGCCCCAGATCCGCTGGCCGCCGGTGCGGTCCAAGCCTTATCGCCAAATACCTGAAGCTGCCCGTCGGCCGCCGAAAACTGCGCGCTAAGGGCTTTTGCCATATCACTCGGGCGTGCGGGTAGCGTTAAGTCATGTTCCATTTTCAGCACTAAACGGCCGGCCTCTGAAATGAGTAAATGCACCGGGCGTTGCGCATTGAGCAGACATTCGAGTAATCGCAAACCGTAGATGCCACCGGATGCACCGGTAATGGCGAGCGTTACAGGGGCAGCCGTCAGCTTGCTGGTCATTCCGTTTCCTTATCCTGATTGAGTGCGCTGAGCAGGCGCTCATGTAATTGATCAAAAGCCCCGTTGCTCATCACCACTATCGTATCGTGGGGTTGGGCCTGTTGCACGATCGCCTCGAGCAATTCGGTGGTGGTTTGGGCTGTTGTTAGCTTAGCGCCCAATGGCGATAGTGCCATATCGATATCCCAGCTCAGTGCCGGGTTGGCAAAAACAAAGCATTGATCAGCAGCCTGCAACGCCTGCGCCAGCGTCTGGGCATGGGTGCCGCTACGCATCGTATTAGAGCGGGGCTCCAGTACAGCGATTAATCGGCCGTTTAGTCGTTGTTCGCGAAAGGCGCTGAGCGTTGCGGCGATGGCGGTTGGGTGATGTGCAAAATCATCAAAAACCTGAATATTTCGCACACTGCCGCGCAGCTCAAGCCGGCGGCGTACCCCGGCAAACGTTGCCAGGCTTTCAATTCCGGTGGTAAGCGGCACCCCTGCGTGTTGCGCCGCCAGCAGCGCTGCGGTGGTATTCATGGCGTTATGCTGCCC
>JAGXLT010000198.1 GCA_018334525.1 Gammaproteobacteria bacterium | reverse complement strand
TTGCATCGCCTGGTGCAAGCACAGACCTCGGCGTGAGGACGAGTAGCATGAGAAAAATATAGGCTAGCCCGCGCATCGGGCTGCCTGCCGGTAAAAAAAATAAACCCACAGCAACACCTGATAGCAATATCCCGACAATGGACTGTTGCGCCACGTAAACGGGGACAGCCCCATAATCAACCAGCCAGCCGCCTGCTTGGGCAAGATGCTCTAACACAAAACCCAACACGGCCAGGCCAAATGCACCGGCAGGTTCATAAACCCATAACAGACCGGTGGAAAGTAAAGCGCCAGGAACGACCAGCAGAGAAAAAAGCGGCAACACCAACAAATTGATCGGAATGGAAAGCGGGCTGAAGCTACCGAAAAAACTGGCCGTGAGTGGCGCAAGGCCAATAAATAAGCCTAACTGTAAAACCCATAAGCCTTTAACGAAGCCCAACTGGCGCCCCCGAACCAGCATTAGAATGAGCCCTACAGCGGTGAAAGACAGCCATGCCCCAGGCCGAAGCGCGGTAGCAGGATCCAGAATAACTAACCCCAGCGCGGCAAACGTGAGCAACCACATCCCCCGCAGGCGGCGCCGGAAAATGACGACGATTGCGCCAACGCACAACATCACCAATGCCCGGGTCGTGGGCACTGAGAATCCCGCTAATGCAGCATAACCCGTTGCAAGCCCGGCACCGAAAAACAGTGACCACACGATTCGGTTACCAGGCAAGCTGGCAAAACGCCAGACCATCCGGCCTGTTGCGTATCCAAAAGCGGCGATCAGCCCGATATGCAGTCCCGAGATAGCCAACAAGTGGCCGGTGCCCGTGGTGCGCAGAACCTCCCACATTCGATCGGTAAATCCCCTTCGATCTCCCGTTACCAGACCCTGAAGTAGCGCTGTGCCGGAAGGGGTTGAGACATGCTGGGCAATGCGGGCAGAGACGCGCTCACGCCACGCGGATAAACCTTTTGGCCCGTTAATCCGCATCGCCTCGGTTGGCGATGCCAAAACAGCTGTTGCGTCCACCTTGCCCGCGGCCAACCAATGTTCATAATCAAAGCGAACCGGGTTCATAAACCCCCGGGGCCGCCGCAGTTTGAGTGGTAAACGCCATCGCTCGCCAGCGCTTACGGTGAAATGTTCGTCGTAAACGCTCACCCGAATGCGGCGCGGTAAGCGCCAGTCCAACGCCTCAATAGACTCAGGTTGCAATAAAAAGCGTTGCTGATGGGGGCGATTTTCGGGCAGATCCACAACCACGCCGGTCACCCAGATTGGTTCTGAAGCCTCGACAGGTGGCCAGCGCGATAGGCTATGCGCCTGCCAAATCAATGAAATGAGTACACCAACCCCTACAAACCCCGCCAAACCGTGCCAGGTCCGGATTACGACCAAGGGGATCAGGCAGACTAGAATCAACAGTACCGCAGCGAAGTGCATAGGAAGGAGCACCGCGAGCACCAGGCCACCTAAAATAAAAACCGCACGCATGGCGGTCAACGCTATCAGGCACTAAGCGATCGGATGTAACTGCCCGTCTGCCAGATTCAGCCGTCGATCCATTCGGGCGGCCACCGCTTCATCATGGGTCACTAACACCACACTCGTGGCGTTTTCTCGATTGATCTCTTGAAATAGCGCAAGAATCGACTCTGCGGTTTGCCGATCGAGGTTGCCCGTTGGCTCATCGGCCAGCAAACAATCCGGCCGGGTAATCAGCGCCCGGGCGATAGCTACTCGCTGCCGCTCTCCCCCGGAAAGCTCACCGGGTTTGTGCCGTTGCCGTTCAGATAACCCGACCCGTTCAAGGATTTCCGCGGCCGCTAGGGTGGCTTCCTGACCGGCCGTCCCGCGAATCAACAACGGCATGGCAACGTTCTCAAGTGCTGTGAATTCGCCAAGCAGATGATGAAACTGATAAACAAAACCTAAGCGTTTATTGCGCAGTTTCCCACGGGCTGCCGCGCCCAGTGCAGACATATGAACGCCACCCACAAAAACATCGCCACGCTCAACATTCTCAAGCCCGCCTAATACGTGTAGTAACGTGCTCTTACCCGCACCTGATCGGCCAACAATGGCGACCTGCTCGCCCCGCTTAACGGTGAATGACATGTTGGCCAGAACATCAACACTCAAGCTCCCCTCTTTAAAGGTTTTATAAACCCCACGACATTCAATGGCCGCGGCCTGATTATTCATGTCGTAAGGCCTCCGCCGGCGCAATCCGTGATGCCCGCCAGGCAGGATAGAGCGTTGCCAGTAAGCTCAGCGCAAAGGCAGCCAGCGTAATACGCCACACATCGCCCAGCCGCAGATCTGAGGGCAGATCATTGATGTAGTAAATATCGCCAGAAATAAAATCCGCGCTAAACAACTGCTCAATGGCCGGCACAATCGTTTCCACATTGAGCGCCAATACGATCCCGCCTGCGGTCCCAAAGAGCGTTCCAACAACGCCCAACAGGCTGCCCTGTATAATAAAGATGGCCATTATCGTCCGCGGTGTCGCCCCGAGTGTTCTCAAGATTGCGATATCTGACTGCTTGTCCTGAACCGCCATTACCAGAGTGGAAACAATGTTAAACGCAGCAACACCCACAATGAGCATCAAAATAATAAACATCACGGTTTTTTCCATGGCGACTGCACGAAAAAAGTTCTGATGCTGCATTGTCCAATCACTGACAAGATATTGCCCTGGTAGACTTAGGGCGATGTCCCGCACTAATCGTGGCGCGCTCATTAAATCGGCAAATTCTAAACGCACACCGGTGACACCCTCGTTCAGGCGAAGCAAACGCCGTGCATCATCAAGATGAATGAGCGCCATCGAGCTATCGTACTGGGCCATATCCACTTCGAAGATACCGGCAACTTCAAATCGCCGTAAACGAGGCAGAATACCGGCTGCGGTAACCCGCGCTTCGGGCGTGACGACGTTCAACGCGTCCCCAACACCAACCCCAAGGCTCTGTGCCAGGCGGCTACCAATCACGATCTGATA
>JAGXLT010000197.1 GCA_018334525.1 Gammaproteobacteria bacterium | reverse complement strand
CAGACGTGTGCTCTTCCGATCTAGAGGATGCTGAAGGCGGCGCAGGCACATCTGTGGTTTGTCACCATTCATCCCTTTGATGATGGTAACGGTCGCATCGCTCGTGCCATCGCCGATCTTGCCCTAACGCGCGCGGAAGGTAGCCCGCAACGCTTCTACAGCATGTCAGCGCAGATACGCGCTGAACGAAACGAGTATTACGCTATTTTGAAAGCCACCCAAAAGGGCAAGCAGGATGTAACGGCCTGGATGGTGTGGTTTTTGTCTTGCCTGCACCGTGCTATTGACGGCGCAGATGTCGTGCTATCGGCGGTGCTCGATAAGGTGAACTTCTGGAATGTTCATCAGGGCGCTGGCTTGAACGCGCGTCAAGTAAAGGTCATCAACCGCTTGCTAGACGGGTTCGAGGGCAAGTTGACCTCATCGAAGTGGGCGAAGCTGACAAAAACCTCTCAGGACACTGCAAATCGAGACATCGCTGCGCTGGTGCATTTGGGCATCCTTCGCAAAGGAGAAGCGGGCGGACGCAGCACGCATTATCATCTCGTGCTACCGATTCCATAACTCAGCCTAAGTCAGCGCGCGGCGCAGAAGATTCGCCCCAAGCACGATCAGCACAATTAACAGCATCTGTCGAAACCGATGGGGATCAATAAATCGCCGCAACTTCTCGCCTAGGAGTAGGCCGGCAAAAGTAGGGATAAGGGCCATGGTGGACAACAGTATCTCGCTAGGACCCATCAACCCCACAACGATATAGGAAATTAGCAATGGCACGGCGCCTGCAAATGCAATAAGACCGTAGCTGCCGACGAGCTTGTCTTTTTGCAATCCTAAACTCAAGAGATACATCAGGATGGGGGGGCCGTTAACGGTGGTTAAACCGTTAAGAAGCCCAGAGCCCAGTCCAACCAGCGGGCCGGCAGTGCGTTCAAAGCGGGAAGGAAGCACCCAGTTAGGGTCCATCAGGTTGAGGCCAGAAAAAACGATTGCGACCAAACCCACAATTCCCAGTAGTGCTGCCGTTGGCATAATGACCAGCAGATTGGCGCCCACCCAGGTCATTAGAACAAAGCCGATGATCAGCCCGCCGAACCGCCGGCCAGCAGATAGCATGACGCCAGACCGTAAGCTCTGCCAAATATTGCTCAGCACCACGGGTATCGCCACAATGGCAACACCCTGCCGAGGATCGATAAAGGTACCGAGCATAGAAATGGCCACCAGCGGCAGCCCCGCACCCGCTATACCTTTGACAAAGCCGCCAAGTAGCATCACACCGGCAACCAGCCAGAGCAGGTGAGGCGCTAATGGCAGGCTTTCGATCACGCCGGTTTAATCGCGATAAGCCAATGCCCGCAATGAATAAGCTCACGCTCTGCATAGCTGCGAATATCAATCACAGTGCCGGTAACGCTGGCCTTTACTGGCACGACCCGATCACCCGTTTGAATTTCGAGTAGCGTATCTCCAGCGGTCACACTATCGCCCTTGATCACCTTGTGTGCGCTATCGGCAAGCATGCCGACCATGGGGGCGCGCAGATAGACTTGGTCTGCTTGCTCGGTGGTTTTAGGCGGTGTTGGTGCAGTTGGCGCGGCGGCCGTTGGCGCTTGCTTTGGGGCTTCTGGATCGGGCCATTCCACAGTTACCGTTAAACCATCGATTGCGGCAGTCAGTGTGCCACTTTGGGTTCTATCGAGTACGCGTTTTAACAAACCCAAATCAGTCATTTCGATTGTCATGTTGATTCTCCTGCCGCCGATCGGCCGTCTTTGAACTCGGTTTCCACCCAGCGGGTGTGTACGCCGCCATCATGAAAGGCGGAGTGCTCCAGTACTTCAAGGTGAAAAGGGATCGTGGTGGGTACGCCTTCGATGCGCAATGATTTAAGCGCATGGGCGGATGCCTCCAGGGCCGCGGCACGATCTTTTCCGTAGACGATGAGCTTGCCAATCATTGAGTCATAGAATGGCGGGATCTGGTAGTCGGGATAGACGTGTGTATCAAAACGCACACCCGGGCCGTCAGGTCGGTCCATCACCGTAATGCGCCCCGGGCGGGGGATAAAGTCAGCGTCCGGATCTTCGGCACAGATGCGCCATTCAATCACGCTACCCGTTGGCAGCTGGTCGGGCTGCGGCAAAGACAGTCGTTCGCCGGCGGCAACGTGCAACTGTTCAGCAACCAGGTCTGTGCCGGTTAGCATTTCGGTAACTGGGTGTTCAACCTGAATGCGGGTGTTCATTTCAATAAAGAAAAACTCACCCCGATCAACGTCATAAATAAACTCGATGGTGCCCGCGTTGCAATAGCCGATGCCATCAACGATGGCGACGGCCGCTTCGGCCATTTTTAGGCGGGTGTCCATATCGAGCGCCGGGGAGGGCGCTTCTTCAATTAACTTTTGGTGACGGCGTTGGACGCTGCAGTCGCGCTCCCACAAATGGGTGCTGTTGCCGTGCGCATCACCAAAGACTTGTATCTCGATATGCCGAACCCGATCGAAAAAGCGCTCTAAGTAGAGCTCACCGTTACCGAATGCCGCCTCGGCCTCGGCATGCGCCTGTTTAAAGAGGCTATCGAAATCGGCGGGGTCCCGAACAACCCGCATGCCGCGGCCGCCACCGCCCGCGCTTGCTTTAATCAGCAACGGGTAACCGATTTCTTCGGCAATCGGGCGGGCAACGTCAAGCGTTTCCACAACACCCGGAGACCCGGGTACAACGGGCACCCCTAGGCTTTGCACGGTTTTACGGGCAACGGCTTTATCACCCATGGTTCGGATAGCCTGAGCATCCGGCCCAACGAATATGATGCCTGCCTCTGCGCAGGCTTCGGCAAAATCGGCGTTTTCGGCAAGAAACCCGTAGCCCGGATAAATGGCATCGCATTCACTGGCTAGTGCGGTTTGAATCAGTGCCGTTTGGTTAAGGTAGCTGTCTGCTGCTGAATGCGGACCAATGCAGATCGACTGATCAGCGGCAAACACATGCGGAGACTTCCTCT
>JAGXLT010000017.1 GCA_018334525.1 Gammaproteobacteria bacterium | reverse complement strand
TTGAGCATCATGTCAGTGAAGAGACCTTGGCGCTGATGCGGGAGTTTATTGCGAGTTAGAAAAGGTGTCATATTTCGGTAACCTGATTGTCTTTATACTGCCAAGCGATGGCACGATTGGGTAAAGGGGTTAGTTCGGTGGCAACCATTCTGCTGGTGGAAGATGAGTCTGCGATTCGGGAAATGGTAGCGATGGCGCTGGAACGCGCGGGGCATCGGGTACGCCATTCGGAATCAGCAGAGGATGCTGATGCGGCCATTCGACTGAGCAAGCCGGATCTGATTTTGCTGGATTGGATGTTGCCTAGGGAAAGTGGCATTGATTTTGCCCGGCGTTTAAAGCGTGAGCCAAATCGACGCGAGATACCGATCATTCTACTCACCGCCCGGGGTGAAGAGGCTGATCGCATTCGAGGTCTCGATTCCGGCGCGGATGATTATGTACCAAAGCCTTTTTCACCTCGTGAACTTGTGGCACGGGTCAAGGCGGTTTTACGGCGTGTGCAACCCACCACATCAGAGGATCCTGTCGAAGTGCGTGGCCTGGTGCTGGATCCGGTCAGTCATCGTGTGACGGGTAATCAGAACAAAGTGCTAATGGGGCCTACTGAATTCCGGCTTCTGCACTTTTTTATGACCCATCCCGACCGTGTGTTCAATCGTGCTCAACTTCTCGATAATGTATGGGGTGCGAATGTTTACGTTGAGGAGCGTACGGTTGATGTACATGTTCGTCGTTTGCGAAAAGCGCTTTCCCCGACGGGGCATGATGATCTCGTGCAAACCGTGCGAGGAGCAGGTTATCGCTTCTCTGCCGGTTAAGAGGCCGGTAGCGTGCTGATTAGTAACCCTTGGCCGGCGGTGATTGCGCGCAGCGCAGCAGGTGCAGCATTTTTTTTGTTTGTCGGCCTGGTCAGCGGTTATCTTCTGGAAGTAATCGCGGTCGGAGCTGTTATTCTGTTGTCGTATAACCTACTGCAGCTTTATCGGCTTGAGGCGTGGCTGCGTTTGTCCCGCAAGAGGCGGCCACCGCGTGCGGGCGGCCTTTGGGGTAATGTTTTCGATGGACTTGATCGGCGCCATCAGCGGCAACGCGTGCGCCGGTATCGATTAGTCCGTCTGCTAAGACGCTTCCGCGAAAGTGTTGATGCCATGCCGGACGGTACGATTGTGCTGACGGGCTCCGGAGAGATGGACTGGTGGAACCATCTCGCAACTCGCTATCTTGGGCTGCATTGGCCGCAGGATCGCGGACAAAGGATCGCCAATTTAATTCGGCATCCGGATTTTGCGAGCTATTTAGAGCGTGGTGACCCAAGCTCGGCCGTTAAGATTCCCTCGCCACAGGATTCGCGGCGTACCCTTGAGATCCGAATTGTGCCCTACGGGCAGGATCAGCAGCTTCTGCTGGCGCGAGATGTTTCAGAACTTCATCGGCTTGAGACCATGCGCCGGGATTTCGTTGCCAATATCAGCCATGAACTGCGTACGCCCCTCACCGTGCTTCGGGGCATGTCGGAGCAGCTGAGTGAAATAGACGATTTGGGGCCAGCAGATCTAGAGCGGCCTCTTACTCTGATGGAACAGCAGATCGAGCGTATGACGCGTTTGGTTGATGATTTGCTACTGCTCTCACGGCTTGAGACGGAGGCGCCCGCTACCCCGCGTTCTTTGGTTAATTTCAGTAATATGCTCGAAGACATCGTTGAGGAGGCGCGCGCGATGAGCGGCGGGGCCCATGTGATTAATCTGATAGTCGACGACGATGTAACGGTAGCGGGAGATGAGGAAGAGCTGCGAAGCGCTTTTCTGAACTTATTGAGTAACGCAGTGAAGTATACCGAGAGAGATGGGCGCATCGATGTGCGCTGGTTTGAAGCCGCCGGGGGTGCCTGTTTGACCGTGGCGGATACCGGCCGCGGTATCCCTTTGCATCATTTGCCTCGCCTGACAGAGCGGTTCTATCGGGTTGACAGCGGGCGTGCTTCGCGAAATGGCGGCACCGGGCTGGGGCTTGCCATCGTTAAGCACGTTCTATCCCGTCATTCTGCCCGTCTTGAAGTGACTAGTGAGGTAGGGGAGGGGAGTACTTTTTCAGCAATCTTCCCGGTTTACGAGCGCTTAGACGCGGCGCCGAACGCTTTACAAACCGGCGAGCCTTAATTTTTTGCCCTTATTCTTTCAGGTCATCGTCCTGTCACATTTCTCTTCTATCCTCCGTCAAGCATCAACCTTAAAGCACTAACGAGGAGTAACCTCATGAAGACTTGGAAGACATCCGCCCTTGCCGTAGCAGCGGCCGTTGGTATGACTGCCGTCACTGCCGTTGAAGCGCGTGATCAAATTCGTATTGTTGGCTCGAGCACGGTTTACCCGTTTGCCAGCTATGTTGTGGAAGAGTTCGGTGCCACCACCAACTTTCAAACCCCAGTTATTGAGTCCACCGGCTCCGGCGGTGGTTTACGCCTCTTCTGTGAAGGGGTTGGTGTTAATACGCCAGACATTACAAACGCTTCGCGTCGGATGAAGCCAAGCGAGTTTGATCGCTGCATGGACAACGGTGTCACGGACGTCACCGAAGCAATGATCGGTTCTGACGGCATCGTCATCGCTCAAAGTGCTGATAACGAGAAACTTGATCTCACGCTCGAGCACATTCTGCTGGCCGTGGCTGCTCAGGTTCCTCAGAACGGTGAAATGGTGGATAACCCTTACACCAACTGGAATCAAATTGATTCAAGCCTTCCTGATCGTCGCATTGAGATTTTGGGCCCACCAACCACTTCGGGTACGCGTGATGCGTTCGAAGAGCTGGCGATGGAAAAAGTCTCTGCTAAGTACGGCTTTCCGGAAGAGTACACCGACATCCGTGCCGATGGCGTTTATGTGGACTCTGGTGAGAATGACAACCTAATTGTGCAGCGAATTCGTGAAAACAAAGATGCCATGGGTGTCTTTGGCTACAGCTTCCTGACTGAAAACGCAGACACGCTGAACGCGGCTTCAATTGATGGTGTTGAGCCGACCGTGGGAAATATCTCTCGTGGCGACTATCCAGTGGCCCGCAGTCTCTGGTTCTACATCAAAGAGGCCCATGAAGGTGTGGTTCCTGGCATCGATGAATACGTCAGCCTCTTTATGGATGACATTATGATTGGTGAAGATGGCCTGCTGATCGATGAGGGTCTGATCCCTCTGCCGGCCGCTGAAGCTGCCGAATGGCGTGACCGGGTAGCGAACCGCGTGAACGTGGAGCGTAGCGACCTGGAATAAGGCGTTGCAATCCTCATCTTCTCGGGTGAGGATTCGCGTTTAACTGGTAGCCGCTTTCAATCTGAAAGCGGCTATTGATGACTCAAAAAAGACCAGAGAAATCGAGGTAGCCTAGTGGGAATAGGACTTGCAACTTTATTGCTGCTTGCCGCGCTTACACCGTTAGGCCTGTTAGCGTATAGGCTGGGCCGGGGCAAAGCCCTTGCCGCGATGGCGTCTGGCATTAGTATGCATTCGCGACCACAGCAATACGGTTGGTACTCGGTCGTATGGATGGGGCTGCCAGCGCTTGGCGTTGCAATTGCTGCCGCATTATTAAGTGTATTTGGATTAATTGCGCCCTCTCGCGAGCTTGTCCTGATTGTCTCGCTGGCCGTGGCAGCGATTGGACTGGCGCATGGTCTTAGGGCGATTCGCCCGGAAGTTCGGGCCCGAAACGCGTTGGATCGAGTGATTCGTTATCTGCTACTGGGCGCGGCGTTAATTTCTATAGTGACTACCGTTTCAATCGTTTTGTCCGTCATTTTTGAGGCGATGCGATTTTTCCGCGAAGTCAGCGTTTGGGAGTTTGTAACGGGAACCGTTTGGTCACCCGGTGATACCTTCCTGGAAGCTGCCGGCCGCGGGGATGAGGTTGGCGAAGGCACCTCTTTCTTTGGATCTGTCCCGTTATTTGCCGGAACGTTTATGGTAACGGCCATTGCAATGGCTACGGCACTGCCGATCGGGCTGTTATCAGCCATCTTTATGTCTGAATATGCCACGCACCGTCAGCGGGGCATCGCAAAACCGATTCTCGAAATCCTGGCGGGTATCCCGACGGTTGTTTATGGTTTTTTCGCAGCGATTACGGTAACCCCGATCGTTGTGGATATTGCCAACTTCTTTGGGCTGGATGCCTCCTACAGCAACATTCTCTCGCCTGGCATCGTGATGGGGATAATGATTATCCCGTTTATCTCTTCATTGTCTGATGATGTGATTAACAGCATTCCGCAGACGCTTCGTGAAGGGGCTTACGCGCTCGGCACCACAAAATCCGAAACGATTCGGCAAGTGATTTTGCCAGCGGCATTGCCCGGTATTATTTCCGCCTTTCTTCTCGGGGTCTCGCGGGCGCTTGGAGAGACGATGATCGTGGTTATGGCTGCCGGCGTGCGCCCCAATCTGACATGGAATCCGCTTGAGGATATGACCACAGTCACGGTTAGCATTGTTTATTCGCTAACAGGCGACCTGGCCTTTGATAGCCCCCAGACTCTATCGGCGTTTGCCCTAGGTTTGGTGCTCTTTACTGTCACATTAATGCTGAACTTGGTGTCTACCTATCTGGTACGCCGGTTCAAGCAACGCTACGACTAATTGGGACGCAAACAAATGCAGCGACGATTAACAGGTTCCGCTAACGATCCGCGCATTAAGGCACGCTACCGAGGGGAGCGTCGGTTTAAGGCCTATACGGTGACAGCGCTGTTTGTTGCCTTCGCGATTATTGTTGCGTTTTTTACTGACATTATCAGTCAGGGCTATAGTGCTTTTTATCGAACAGAGATTAATGTCACGCTTGATTACAACGAGCGGGCTGAGCGGATTGGTCGATTCGCCCTGGCTGAGGATATGCGCGAGATTGTTTCGCGCGGTGCCGTGCGCTCAATACCCTTGGATATACGAAACAATCCTGAACTCGCAGGGACCACTCGCCAGGAATGGGTGCCCACCTACAGCCGAGTTGATCAGTACTTCAAAGGTAATGAGGAGTTGCCGCCTGAAATGGCGGCTCAGGTCGAAGAGCTTAAAGAAGCCGGCGTGATACGAACAACATTCAACTGGGCGTTTTTCACCTCTGGCGACTCCAAACTGCCAGAGCTCGCCGGCATATTCTCGGCGATGGTCGGTTCCATCTTTGTGCTGTTTGTTACCCTAATCTTCGCCTTTCCAATCGGCGTGATGTCGGCGATCTACTTGGAAGAGTTTGCGCCGGATAATAAGCTAACGCAGCTTATTGAGGTGAACATTAATAACCTTGCGGCAGTACCGTCTATTATTTTCGGCTTGCTCGGCTTAGCTGTGTTTATTAATACCTTCGGTGCGCCGCGTTCTTCGGCCGTTGTGGGTGGTCTGACGCTTGGGTTAATGACCCTGCCCATTATTATCATCAGTACCCGAGCGGCATTGCGAGCTGTGCCTGATCCTATCCGGTTAGGGGCGTTTGCAATGGGTTGCTCTCGCTGGCAGGTGGTGCGTGATCATGTATTGCCGCTGTCGCTGCCCGGCATTCTGACCGGTACGATTATCGGCCTGGCGCAGGCAATGGGCGAGACCGCGCCGTTGATCATCGTGGGGATGATCGCCTACATTCCTGAAGCGCCTGGCAGCATTTTTGAATCGGCAACGGTTTTACCGGCGCAGATCTTTACCTGGGCCAGCGAGCCGCGAAAAGCTTTTGTCGAGAAAACCGCTGCGGGCATCATTGTGCTGCTCGCTGTACTTCTTACACTTAACGCAGCTGCGGTGTTTCTGCGGCGCAAGTTTGAACGTCGCTGGTAGCGGCGGGCGAGGGATTCATGGAAACTGAAGTCAAAACCAAAACGACAACAGGGGCGCATACCATGGCCCAGAATTTGGATGGCAGTCCGACTATGGCAGAGCAGAAACAGCCCGAAGTTAAGATGAGCGCAAGTCAGCTGAACCTCTGGTACGGCGACACGCAGGCACTCTATGACATCAACCTCGATATGTATTCAAAAGAGGTCACCGCGTTAATCGGCCCGTCGGGTTGTGGTAAATCAACGTTCCTGCGCTGCTTAAATCGGATGAATGACCTTATCCCACAGGTGCGTCTGCAGGGTGATGTCACGTTAGATGGAGAAGATATTTACGATCATTCGGTAGACGTGGTTCAGTTACGTACGTTTATCGGGATGGTGTTTCAGAAGCCGAATCCTTTTCCAAAGAGTATTTACGAGAATATTGCTTATGCGCCGCGTTTACACGGCACCGGTACTTCTCGTTCTGAGCTTGATGATTTGGTGGAATCTTCACTGAAACGCGCCGGGCTATGGAACGAGGTGGCCGACCGGCTGGATACGCCCGGCACGGAACTGTCCGGTGGTCAGCAGCAGCGACTTTGCATTGCGCGCGCCATCGCAGTGAATCCGGAAGTGATTCTGATGGATGAGCCTGCCTCAGCACTGGACCCGCTTGCAACGGCAACGGTTGAAGCGCTGATCCATGAATTAAAGGATAACTACACCATCGTGATCGTAACGCATAACCTGCAGCAGGCTGCCCGCGTGGCAGGTTACACGGCGTTTTTCCACATGGGTAAAGTGGTGGAGTTTAACGACACCGATACGCTTTTTACGAATCCGAAAGAACAGCGAACTGAAGACTACATCACCGGCCGATTCGGCTAAGCCGTCAGGAGCGACACGCGCCATGGATAAGAAAGGTTTTTCGCAGCATATTTCACGCCAGTACAATGAAGATCTTGAACAGATCATTACCGGAGTGATGACCATGGGCGGGCTGGTCGAGCAGCAGCTAGAGGCTGCGCTGGATGCTCTGGTTGACGGTGATCAGGCGCAGGGCGAAAAGGTGGTCACCTCTGATTACCGTATCAATGCCATGGAAGTTGAGCTTGATGAAGCCTGCACCAATGTTCTTGCCCGACGCCAGCCGGCGGCCAGTGATCTTAGGCTGGTTATGGCAGTCATTAAAGCGATTACGGATTTAGAGCGTATTGGTGATGAGGCGGAGCGCGTGGGTCGGATGGCCTTACATCTGTTGGAAGAGGATCGGCAGCGCAGCCCGATGGCAGAGATTGCTGCGCTGGGTGGGCAAGTGAAAACCATGCTGCGCGGCGCGTTGGATGCTTTTACCCGGATGGATGCTGAGCAAGCGGTGCGGGTGGCGCAAGAGGATATTAAAGCCGACGCGCAGTACGATTCGATCATTCGGCATCTGATGAAATACCTTGAAGATAATCCGAAGTCCGTACCACCGGTACTGGATATTGTTTGGGCTACCCGGTCGTTGGAGCGGATTGGTGATCGGTCACGAAATATTTGCGAGTATGTGATTTATTTTGTGCGTGGCAAAGATGTGCGGCACACAAGTTTTGAGCAAATGGCCGCTGAGGCCACAGGCGATCGTCGTTAAGTTTAGGCATGGTCGGGGTGAGAGGATTCGAACCTCCGGCCCCTGCCTCCCGAAGACAGTGCTCTACCAAGCTGAGCTACACCCCGCATCTCAGAGGCTGCGAGTATAGGCAATCGGTAGCTTGCACGCAATTGAATCAGGCGCTAGTAAGCTCGATTAACAGAGAAAGCAGCCAGCGAAGCCAGAGCTTTGCTAAAGGCATTTTCAGGCAGTGTTTCAAGCGCCTGTGTTGCTAAATTGGCTTCTTGCCCAGCCAAGTCTCGAACATATTCAATCGAGCGTGTTGCAGCAAGTGCATCGGCCACTTGGTCGGTGTGATCCCGCCCACCGGTTTCAACGGCTTGGCGTAACATCGCGGCAGTCTCTTCATCGCTGTGCTTAAGGCAGTGAATAAGCGGCAGCGTCGGCTTGCCTTCTGCGAGGTCATCTCCGATATTTTTGCCGATTGCCTGGGCGTTGCCGTCATAGTCCAGCGCATCATCAGCCAGCTGAAAAGCCGTGCCCAGATGCCGGCCATAGGCCGCTGCTGCCTGACTTTCCTGCTGGGCTTCGGGACCTAACGCGAGTCGCGCCGCAAGCTCGCAGCCTGCTTCAAAAAGGACAGCGGTTTTGCGATAAATCACTTCGCGATAGCGGGCCTCTGACACATCGGGGTCATGCACATGCATCAGCTGCATGACCTCTCCTTCTGCAATCCGATTGGTGGTGCGGGAGAAGGTTGCCATGGTTGGCATATCATCTAATGCCACCATCATTTCAAAGGCACGGGTGTAGAGAAAATCTCCAACCAGAACGCTGGCCTCGTTACCCCAGAGCGCGTTGGCGGTTTCCCGGCCGCGCCGAACCTGGGACTCATCGACCACATCGTCGTGCAGTAACGTGGCGGTATGAATCATCTCGACGATGGCGCCGAGCAATGCATGCTGATCACTGCCGGCAGGATGGCCACAGGCTCGCGCCATGGTCAGCACAACCATTGGACGTAAGCGCTTGCCGCCGCCACCCACGATATAATTACCCAGCTGGTTAATCAGGGCGACGTCAGATTCCAGGCGCTCGCGGATAATACGATCGACACCAGTCATGTCGTCGGCAACAAGTGCGCGAAGCGGAGCGATATCCATGCCGAGTGTCTCGTCGATGGGTGAAAGCGGCATGCTAGAAACCCGGTGCCGGCATGTCAAGGTAAATTGATCGAATTACATTGACGTAAACGGCCTATCCGGCTAGACTTTCGCGGCTTTGGATAAACCGTTTGGAGTCTTAATTAGATGTACGCAGTAATTAAAACAGGTGGCAAGCAGTATCGGGTTGCCGAAGGGGACCTACTGCGTATCGAAAAAGTGTCTGCGGAAGCGGGCGAGACAGTGAAATTTGATGAAGTGCTGTTAGTGGCAGACGGGGATGACGTTAAAGTCGGTACGCCGCGCCTGGAAGGCAGCAGCGTATCTGCTGAGGTCGTCGCGCAGGGACGGGCCCGCAAAGTAGAGATCATTAAGTTCAAACGGCGTAAAGACTATCAGCGCCATCACGGGCATCGGCAGACGTTCACTGAGGTGCGCATCACCGGTATTCAGGCAAGCTGAGCTCAGGCGTTAACGGAGGCAGGATTCATGGCACATAAAAAGGCAGGCGGTAGTACTCGGAACGGTCGCGACTCGCAATCCAAGCGGCTTGGTGTGAAGCGCTTCGGCGGGCAGTCAGTGATCGCGGGTAATATCATCATCCGTCAGCGCGGCACGCACTTCCATCCCGGTGAAAACGTGGGTATGGGTACGGACCACACCTTATTCGCCAAGACGGACGGGCAGGTTGTGTTTCGGCGCAAGGGCCCGAATAATCGGCGCTATGTGAGCATTCAGCCAGCGGGCTGAGTATATCGCGCTCAGGCGTCACCCCCAGCCCCGCCTAGAGCGGGGTTTTTTATTTAGACGGGCCATAAGCCATGAAATTCGTCGATGAGGCAAGCATTCGAGTCACTGCCGGTGATGGCGGTAATGGCTGCGTGAGTTTTCGTCGGGAGAAATTTATTCCCCGCGGCGGCCCCGATGGAGGGGACGGAGGCGATGGCGGCAGTGTTTGGATGGAAGCGGATTCCGGCCTAAATACGTTGGTTGATTTTCGCCATCGGCGTCGTTTTTCAGCTGAACGCGGACATGGCGGGCAGGGCCAGCAAAAGGCCGGCCGTGCGGGCGAAGATATTACTATCTATGTGCCGATTGGCACCGTCATTCGTAATCTGGAAACCGGTGAAACACTGGGTGATCTTACCGCTCAGGGTCAGCGGATTTGTGTGGCGCAGGGGGGCCGCGGCGGCATTGGTAACACGCATTTTAAAAGCTCCACGAATCGTGCACCGCGCCAGTCAATACCCGGCACGCCGGGGGAGCAACGCGAGCTACAGCTTGAGCTGCAGTTA
>JAGXLT010000196.1 GCA_018334525.1 Gammaproteobacteria bacterium | reverse complement strand
GGAGATAAGTAAATATTGCCGACCAAGCCGCGTCGGCGTGCCCGCTCGATATGGACTTCTTGCAAGCTTCCGTTATCGACTAACGCAACCCGCGTTTCACGGGGAGTGACGTTAATCAGCAGTTCCTGACTCACTGCCCGGATGGCCAATGGGACTGATAATCAATCCCAAACTCGGATAACAAATCGTGCATCTCAAACAAAGGCAGCCCCATCACGCCGGTGTAGCTTCCCTCTAACTGCTCAACAAACACACCGCCAAGCCCTTGAATGGCATATCCGCCTGCCTTGCCAAGCGGCTCACCGGTCTCCCAGTAACGTTCAGCCTCTGCTTCAGAGATCGGACGAAACTGCACGTAACTGATCGATAAACGCGTTAATTCCCGATCACTATCCACCAGAGCAACGCCCGTTAATACACGATGGCTGCGGCCGGATAAACGCTCAAGCATCGCCAGCCCCTCGGCTTTATCTTTAGGCTTGCCAAGCAGTGTCTCGTCCACCGCGACTACCGTATCCGCGCCCAGTACCGGGGCCTGATGGTCCGCCGGGCGCGCTGCAAACCCCGCACGCGCCTTTTCTAGCGCTAAGCGAATGGCGAACACCTCGGGGGCTTCATCCTCATTCGGCTGCTCATCGATCGCCTGCGCCACGACATGGAAGCGCACACCAATGCGTTCTAGTAATGCCTTTCTGCGGGGGGATGCCGAAGCAAGAAAAAGATCAATATCCATAATATGCAGACTCCTCAGGGTCAGTCTCGATGATAGGGGTGGCCATCCAGTAGGGTAAAGGCCCGGTAGAGTTGCTCGGCCAACACAACGCGCACCAGCAGATGAGGTAATGTGAGCGTAGACAACGACCAGATATGGACTGCTTGCGCCCGGCAACGATCCGCAAGACCATCAGCGCCACCCACTAAAAAGGCCACATCGCCACCGGCCTGCATAAACCCATCAATGCGTCCTGCTAAATCACGCGTGGTCCACGAAACACCCTGCTCGTCCAAAGCAATCAGATGAGAAGAACCGGCCGCCGCAAGCAAGGCATCCGCCTCCTGCTCGCGTGCGCGTTCCACATCACCGCTGCGACGCGCTGCACCCGGCGGAACCTCAACCAAATCTACCGGCAGATGACGCGGCATACGGTTTGCAAACTCATTAAAACCGTCCTGAACCCAGCGTGGAGGACGTCGGCCTACCGTAATAATTTTCAGGCGCATTCGTTTTCCTCACTCAACGCCCCAAATGCGCTCTAAGCGATAAAAATCACGGACATCTTCCAGCATGATATGCACCACAATATCACCCAAATCGACCAACACCCATTCGTTGGTTTCCAGCCC
Source organism: Gammaproteobacteria bacterium (assembly GCA_018334525.1). Classification (GTDB taxonomy): domain Bacteria; phylum Pseudomonadota; class Gammaproteobacteria; order Nitrococcales; family Nitrococcaceae; genus Spiribacter. Next base: position 1,687 of record JAGXLT010000196.1, on the reverse strand, counting down.
CTCAATGCCAAGTGGCTTATGTCCCGCTGCGGTGCTGGCATCCACCACCTCGTTCGCAATAGAGCGCACATGTCGCCGCGAATTTCCAGTGGCAAAAGCCATCGCATCGGTAATTGCCGTCTGTTCACTCACATCGATAACCTGAACCGCTTCCGCTTTCATGTCCGAGAGGGCTTCTTCTACGATCGCTCGGGTTGTTTTCATGTACTCACCTGTGGATATCCATATTCGCCACTACCAGCCAGCTCATTCCAGACCACATCCGGCATAAGCCCGCGCGCAGAGCGCCCCTGCGCAAACAGCTGACGAATGCTGGTTGCGGAAATTTCAAGTCGTGCGACCGGCTGCCGATACACCCGTCCGGCCGGCTCAGCACGTAATAGCGATGCAGACTGTACGGCATGCTTTGCCACCCAGTCTGTTAGCGCTGGCGGCATACCACCTCCGTGCCCGGCGCGGGTCAGAATGACCAGGTGCGCATACTGCGTGAGCGAGGTCCATTGATGCCAACTCATTAGGTGACAGAAAGCATCACTGCCCAATGCAAAGCAAATCGACTGATTCGGCCCGACTTCTTCACGAATAGCGCGCAGCGTATCGATCGTATAAGACGGACCGATGCGATCAAGCTCTCTCCCATCAACAACCAACCCTGGAATATCCCGCACCGCCAGCTGCAAAAGCTGCCGGCGCCGTGTCGGTGTCAAACGGGGCTGAGGTCGATGTGGCGGAAGCCGACCGGGAACCAAGCGCACCTCGGTTAGACAAAGCGCCTCAAGCAACTCAATGGCAGGCCGCAAATGGCCGAAATGAACCGGATCGAAGGTGCCGCCAAGCAACCCGATCATTGGCGAATGTGCCCATCACCCAACACAATATACTTCTGCGTGGTGAGACCTTCTAATCCGACCGGGCCGCGGGCATGCAATTTATCCGTACTAATGCCAATTTCCGCACCAAGGCCATACTCAGCACCATCTGCAAATCGCGTTGATGCATTAACCATCACCGAGCTGGAGTCGACAGCGCGAAGGAAGCGCTGCGCGCGCTGGTAATTATTCGTGACGATCGCATCCGTATGTCCGGAACCATGTTGCTCGATGTGCGCCATCGCGGCATCCAGTCCATTCACAACGCGAATCGAAAGAATAGGCGCTAGATATTCGGTATCCCAGTCCTCGTCACTGGCCGAAGCAACGGCAGGGCTAATCGCCACCGTTTGTGTACAACCACGCAACTCAACACCGGCAGCAGCCATTGACTCGACAATCTGCGGTAAAAACGCCACAGCAACCGCTGTATCAACCAACAAGGTTTCTAACGTGTTACAGGTACCGTAGCGCTGGGTTTTAGCGTTCATGACGATGCGCTCGGCCATTGCCAGATCCGCGCCCGCATCCACATAACAGTGACACACGCCATCAAGGTGTTTAATCACCGGCACAGTTGCCTGCTCACTGATTCGCTTTATCAGCCCCTTACCACCGCGTGGCACCAGCACATCAACATACTCGGATAGCGTAATGAGGGCGCCGACGGCTTCGCGATCTGCCGTTTTCACGACCTGCACCGCTTCTGCCGGCAAACCGGCGGCAGCAAGCGCGTTACTGATGCACTCAGCAATTGCCTGATTGGATTGCAAAGACTCTGAGCCACCGCGCAGGATGCAGGCATTGCCGGCTTTCAG
>JAGXLT010000016.1 GCA_018334525.1 Gammaproteobacteria bacterium | reverse complement strand
GAGGGATTACCCGAGATCTTCGGGCGGGGCTAGATCAGCCAGTAGTGGAGGCTTGAGTTTGAGCTGGTTTGAAAAATTAATGCCCTCACGGATTAGAACAGAGGGCACGGCGCGGGGCAAAAGTGTGCCCGAGGGGCTATGGACTAAGTGTGATGCCTGCGCAGCGGTACTCTACCGCCCTGAGCTGGAGCGGAATTTAGAGGTGTGCCTGAAATGTGATGCCCACATGCGTATTGGTGCCCGGCGGCGGCTGGAAGTTTTTCTCGACGCGGGCGATCAAATTGAATTGGGTGCGGATCTGCAACCGGAAGATGTGCTGAAGTTTAAAGACTCCAAACGCTATCGGGATCGTCTGGCGCAGGCGCAAAAAGCAACGGGTGAGCGTGATGCGCTGGTGGCGATGTCCGGCAAATTGCATGGATTGCCGGTTGTCGCGGCGGCATTTGAGTTTCAGTTCATGGGCGGCTCGATGGGCGCCGTGGTTGGCGAGCGATTTGTCAGGGCGGTTAACGCTGCCATTGAGAACAAAGCACCATTAATTTCGTTTAGTGCCAGCGGTGGTGCACGGATGCAAGAGGCGCTTTTTTCGCTCCTGCAGATGGCTAAAACAAGCGCCGCCCTCGGCCGACTCAGAGAGGCTCATCTACCTTTTGTCAGTGTGCTTACAGACCCTACGATGGGTGGTGTGTCCGCAAGTCTGGCGATGCTCGGCGATGTTGTGGTGGCTGAGCCGGGCGCACTGATCGGATTTGCCGGGCCGAGAGTGATTGAGCAGACGGTCAGAGAAACGCTGCCAGCAGGGTTTCAGCGAAGTGAGTTTTTGCTGGAACACGGTGCGATAGATTTAATCATTGACCGACGCGAGCAGCGTGCGCGGCTGGCGTCATTACTAGCAATTCTCACTCAGGCGGAGTCGCCAGTGGTGGGCGTTGGCTGATTTGGCGTCATGACCCGCCAAACTCTCGCTGACTGGCTTCAGTGGTTAGAGACGCTACACCCGGTTGAAATTGATTTAGGGCTGGCTCGCATTACCGAGGTGGCCGAGTTGCTTAATCTGCGCCAACCCGGCGTTCCGCTAGTGACTGTTGCGGGCACAAATGGCAAGGGCAGCACGGTGGCCTGCCTTGAGAGCATGTTTATTGCTGATGGCTGGCGACCGGGTTGTTACACCTCACCACATGTTTTGCGTTACAACGAGCGAATTCGAGTCAGCGGTGTACCCGTAGACGATGCGCTTATCTTAGCGGCTTTTGCGGCTATTGATACGGCACGCGGAGACATCACGCTGACCTATTTTGAGTTTGCTACTTTAGCGGCAGCGTGGTGCTTTAAAGAGCAGGGCTGTGATGTTTGGGTGCTTGAAGTCGGCTTGGGTGGGCGGCTCGATGCCACAAATACGTTTGATGCGGATCTGGCAGTGGTCACAACGATCGATTTGGATCATACCGAATGGTTGGGCAACACCCGAGAGGCGATTGCAGGCGAGAAAATGGGGATTGCCCGACCTGGCAGGCCGATCGTTTGTTCAGATCCTAATCCACCTAAGCGGATTAAAGCGGATGCCAGCCGGCTGTCAGCACCGCTGCTACAACTGGGGCAGGATTATCATTTTACGCTTCACTCTCAGTCCTGGCAGTGGTCTTCAGCTGATGATCAGCTCACCGAACTGCCTCGGCCGAGTTGGTTACCGGATGCAGCAATGGTTAATGCAGCCGGTGCTGTGATGGCCGTGCGCGGTGCGCTGAATCCAATCAGGATTTCAGATCACGGCGTGAAAGAGGGCCTTCGGCAGGCAGCATTAACCGGCCGACAGCAAATGCTTAAGCATCAGGAGCATGATTGGTTGCTTGATGTGGGGCATAACCCGTCTGCAATTGGGCTATTGGCGGAACGATTGAGGCAGGAAAAACAAGCGGGCAAAGCTATCGGTATGGTGTTTGCGTTAATGCAACGTAAAGATCTTGAGCCGGTCTTGCAGCAGCTTATCGGTATTGTAGATCAATGGTTCATACTGGACCTGGACGATGATCAGAGTCACCCGCCAGCAGTGGTTAGCGAAGCTGTGAACGGTCTGGGCGGCGCGGTGTTGGGACAGGGCAATGCCAATCAGGCCGTTCAAGCGATTGAGCAATGGGCTTTGTCATTTGAAAGCTGTCTGGTGGGTGCGGGATCATTTCGCGTAGTGGAGTTACTCATGCGCGCTGGAATTGGGGAGGAACATCATGGATAAGCGCTTTAAACAGCGACTGGCCGGGGCGGTGGTGCTGGTTGCCTTGGGGGTCATTTTTATTCCCATGTTGCTCAGTGGTCCTGTGCAGCAAACGCGAGTGGATATCGAGTTGGATATCCCGCCTGAGCCGACTACACCGGCAGTGCCGGAGTTGCCGGATGTTTCGATGTCAGAATCGCAGCCCGAGCAGCCGCCAGAGCCCGAGTCGCAGCCTGAGCCCCAGCCCGAGTCCGTTGGTGATGTCTTCGTTCAGGTGGGTAGTTTTGCAAGCCGGGAGAATGCTCAGCGTTTGGTTGATACCCTGGCGTCCGCCGAGTTTAGTGTACGAATGATTACTGAAGATGCGAGCGAACAAGCCCCCCACCGGGTGCAGGTCGGCCCGTTCGCAGGTCGCGAAGCGGCTGAGCAGGCCGCGCAAACACTGGCCGAAGACCATGAGCTGCCCAGTTTAATTGTCGAGCAGGGCGAGTAATGACTGATACACTGACTTGGCTGGATTACGCACTGATTGCCCTGGTCGGCGCGTCAATTCTGATCGGTGTGATTCGTGGTTTTGTCCGCGAGATAATTTCTGTCGTGGTCTGGGTGGCCGCCTTTTGGGTGGCGATTGTTTATAGCGGACAAGTCGCGGATCGACTGACGCCATTCATCGACTCGGCGTTAGTTAGACTGGTGTTGGGTTTTTCGGCGCTATTTGTGGTGACCCTGCTGGTAGGAGCCGTGGTCAGCTACATTGGGCGGTTGCTTGTCGGCCGAACCGGTTTGACAGGCACGGACCGTTTGCTTGGCATGGTGTTTGGCGGGGTTCGCGGTGGTTTGCTGGTGGGGCTTGTTGTGCTGGGCGCTGGACTCACAGCGCTACCGCAAGAGGGCTGGTGGCAGACCTCACGGGTTGTAGAGGCCTACCAACCCTGGGTCTGCCATGACCGTGTTGGCGGCTGGGTGGAGAATGCGCCGGTTGATGGATCAGCGGTGCTTGGTTACTGGAAGGATTACTGTGTCGACGAGGAATAAGGCGATATGTGCGGTGTAATCGGTATGGTGGGCAAAAGCCCGGTTAACCAGGCGCTGTATGACGGCCTTACGGTTCTTCAGCATCGAGGCCAGGATGCTGCCGGCATTATGACCTATGACAATGGTCGGCTGCATTTACGCAAAGATAATGGGCTTGTGCGCGATGTGTTTGGCGCTGAAGACATGCTGCAACTTCGTGGCAATGTAGGTATCGGGCATTGTCGTTATCCCACTGCGGGCTGCAGCAGCTCTGCAGAGAGTCAGCCGTTTTATGTGAACTCTCCTTATGGAATCAGTATTGCGCACAACGGAAACCTGACCAATGCCAGTGATATTAAACGCGATTTATTTCTGGCGGATCTGCGACATATCAATACGAGCTCTGATTCTGAAGTTTTGCTGAACGCCTTTGCACATAAATTAGGCGAACTCGGCAAACTGCGGGTTAGCGAGACAGATATTTTTGATGCGGTCGCCAATATTCATGAGCGCTGCCGAGGCGGTTATGCCGCGATTGCGATGATTAACGGCTATGGCGTTTTAGGGTTTAGGGACCCTAACGGCATTCGTCCCTTGTGCTTTGGCAGTCGGGATACCGACGCAGGGACGGAGTATATGATTGCTTCGGAAAGCGTTGCCTTAGATGTGCTGGGTTTTACTTTAATTCGGGATGTGGCGCCTGGCGAGGCGGTATTAATTGATTTGCAGGGCAATTTGTATACCCGGCAGTGTGCTGCTGCCCCGCAGTTGGCGCCCTGCATTTTTGAATATGTTTATTTGGCTCGTCCAGATTCGATGCTGGATGATGTTTCGGTTTATAAGTCACGCCTGCGCATGGGCCGCACGCTGGCGGGAAAAATTAGACGGGAGTGGGCGCATCACGATATTGATGTGGTGATACCGATTCCCGATACCAGCCGGACAGCCGCGCTGGATTTGGCGAATGACCTCAACATTCTGTATCGCGAAGGTTTTATTAAGAATCGCTACATTGGCCGGACCTTTATTATGCCGGGCCAGGCAGTTCGGAAAAAATCGGTACGACAAAAGCTCAATCCAATAGAGCTGGAGTTTCGGGGTAAAAACGTTTTGCTACTGGATGACTCCATTGTGCGCGGCACGACCTCTGAGCAGATCATTCAAATGGCACGCGAAGCGGGTGCGAATAAGGTGTTTTTTGCCTCAGCCGCGCCGCCGGTGCGTTTTCCTAATGTTTATGGAATTGACATGCCCGCAGCGCATGAGCTGATTGCACATAATCGTAGTGTTGAAGAGATTCGTAGTGTCATCGGCGCGGACGATATGATTTATCAGGATCTCGAGGATCTGGTTGAAGCGGTGCGAGGTCGAAATACCGGTTTGCGGGAGTTTGACTGCTCTTGTTTCGATGGCCGCTACGTCACCGGTGATATCACAACGGATTACCTGCTGGCCCTGGAAGCAGAGCGTGCTGATGCAGTGCGGACCGGCGTTTCGGCACAAAGTAACCGTTTAGCCGGCATAAACTCATGAGTTGGGGGCCGGATACCAAGGGCCTGCGTGCCGGCTTGGAACGCACCGCCGAACAAGAGCACTCAGAGGCAATTTTCCCCACCTCCAGTTTTGTTTTCGCTAACGCCGCTGAAGCGGCGGCCCGTTTCTCAGGCGAGCAGCCTGGCAATATCTACTCCCGCTTTACCAATCCCACGGTCCGCGCCTTTGAAAAACGACTGGCCGCGATGGAGGGGGGTGAGACGGCTATCGCTACGGCCTCGGGTATGTCGGCTATCCTTGCGTTGGTGATGGGCTTGCTGAAAGCCGGCGATCACATTGTCTGCTCGGTGGCGGTGTTTGGTACCACGACGTCGTTGTTCGATAATCAATTACGCCGATTCGGGGTTGAGACGGACTTTGTTCCGTTAACCGACCTGAGCGCGTGGGAAGCAGCGATTCGGCCGGAAACGCGATTACTGTTTTTGGAAACACCGTCTAATCCGCTGACTGAGTTAGCGGATATTGTCGGGCTTGCGGAGCTGGCCCATGCCCATGGTGCACTGTTGGTCGTTGATAACTGTTTTTGTACGCCGGCTCTACAACGCCCGTTGGCGCTTGGAGCAGACCTGGTCACCCATTCGGCAACTAAGTACCTGGATGGCCAGGGGCGTTGTGTTGGCGGTGCCATTGTAGGGGATGCCGAGCGCCTGGATAAGCAGATCTTTCCGTTTCTGCGATCGGCGGGACCAACCATGAGTCCGTTTAATGCCTGGGTATTTTTAAAGGGCCTGGAGACACTAAATTTACGCATGCGCGCGCATAGCGAGCAGGCAATGCAGCTGGCTCAGTGGTTACTAAAACGGCCTGAGGTCAGTCAAGTGTATTACCCGGGCCTGCCTGAGCACCCGCAGCATAAGCTGGCGGCCAGTCAACAGTCCGGTTTTGGTGGCATTGTCTCGTTTGAGGTGGAAGGCGGTCGAGAGGCAGCCTGGCGGGTTATCGATGCAACCCGAATGCTCTCAATTACGGCCAATCTGGGTGATGTGCGCACGACCATTACCCATCCGGCCACTACAACACATGGGCGAATGACCGCTGATCAACGGGCAGCTGCCGGAATTAAAGAGGGGTTGTTGCGCATTTCTGTGGGGTTGGAGGATATTGCGGATATCCAGGCAGATTTGCTCTCCGGATTGACGGGGCAACCGTGACCGCCCCACGCGATTTTCTTCGGCAGCTCCATGCTGCAGCGGTTGCTGCGGTGAATGGCCGTGATGCGGTGGCGAATGCGTTGTCCGCTAACCCGATTGGCTCCGAGCCGGTAACGCTGATTGCGGTGGGTAAAGCCGCTGCTTCAATGGCTCATGGCGCACTGGATGTGCTTGCAGAGCAGGTCGAGCGGGGGCTGATTATTACGCGGGAAGGCTATGCCGACGAGTCACTTCTGCAACGTGCCGAGCTGGAGCAGCACGAGACGGCGCATCCAGTGCCCGATGCGCGCAGCCTGGCCGTCGGCACACGTCTTGTCGAATTCCTGGCGGATGCACCAACCCGATCGCAGTTACTATTTTTAATTTCAGGTGGCGCATCGAGTCTGGTTGAGCGCTTGCCGGAAGGGGGTAGTGCCGAAGCGCTTGCGGAATTGAATTCCGCATTGCTGGCGGGCGGCCTGGATATCGGTCAAATGAATCGTATTCGTAAAGCGTTTTCCACGATAAAAGGGGGGCGGTTGACCCAATGGCTGGGGCAGCGTCCAACAAAAGTGCTGCTGATTTCAGATGTGCCCGGTGATGACCCGGGCGTCATTGGATCAGGATTGCTGTTCCCTGACGAACAGGGCCCGCCGCCGCCAGAGCAACTGGCTGCGCTGCAAATTAAAATGCCGCCCGCACCCTCAGCGCCATTGACTCAAGACCCCGTATTCGCGGCTATTGATTGGGAGATTGTGGCCAGTAACAGCAGTGCACTGAATGCCGTTGAGGCCGCGGCAAGCGCTGCCGGCGTGGCAGTGACTCGGCATCCTGAATTCCTTGAGGGGGATGCGGTTGACTGCGGAAAACAAGTGGCGAAGGCATTGGTGAACGGGCAGCCGGGCATTCATCTTTGGGGTGGAGAACCTACGGTGAATTTGCCCCCGCATCCTGGTCGGGGTGGGCGTATGCAAACGCTGGCACTGGCGGCAGCTTGTGAATTGCAGGGTTTAGATCGGTTACTGCTTGCCGCGGGTACCGACGGTGCAGATGGCCCGGGCGAGGATGCGGGTGCGATAATCGATGGAGAGACCATCAAACGGGGGCGCACAGCCGGTTTAGTGGCTGAGACGTGTTTGCAGAATGCTGATGCCGGGCGGTTTCTTGCTGCCGCCAATGATTTGGTGCAAACCGGCTATACCGGCACTAACGTGATGGATGTAGTCATTGGGTGGTGTCCTGAGCCCGGTGTTTAACTGGAATTTTTTACGTGGATGGCGACGCTCCGGCTCGCAGAGCACTCATGAAGATTCCGGGCAACGGATGATGGCGATTAATCGTGGTGATCTCGGGCAGAATGGTCTTCGTCGTTTAGCGATTCATGATCCGGCTGAACGAGTTCGCGCCGCCGCTGCAAAGCGTTTGCTTGATTTGGTGTTATTACGTCAGATTCTCGAGAAAGAGCCATCGGCTGATGTGGTGGCTGCAGCCAGAGCACGTTATCGGCAATTGCTCTCGGGTGGCGATGAGCTTGTGCTTGAGTACCGCCTTGCTGCCGTGCAGGCGTGTAATGACCAGCAGATACTGGCCCATGTCGCGAGAAGTGCCCGCGAAGAGGTGCTGCGACAGGCGGCTCTACCGCTTGTGGATAATCGTCAGGTGTTAGCTGAGGTCGCTCAGCATGATCCGAGTGAACAGGTCAGACGTGCCGCCGACGAGCAACTTGCGCGGCTACGTGCTCAGAGAAAAACGCTCTAGCGCATATTGTCCATTTTCGATACGCAAGACACTGCCTTGCTCAAACCAGTCGCCCAGTACACTCCGTACACAGGTTTTGCCATCAACGCTGACGGTATGCTGATCCGGCCGATGGGTGTGACCATGAATGAGCCGCCTGGCGTTTTGCTCACGAAACCGCGATTCAACCGCTGCTGAATTGACGTCCATAATGGATTCGGTTTTTGCGCTCATTGCGCTGCTGCTTTGCTTTCGCGCTGCCTGCGCCTGCTGGATTCGTTCAGCAATCGGTAAGCTAAGAAATTGAGCCTGCCACTGAGGGTTTCTGAGTTGTTGGCGTAGTGCCTGGTAGTCGGTATCGTCGGTACATAGCGCATCGCCATGTTCCAGAATGACCGGTTCGTCATCGATTATGATTCGCACTGGCTCTTCCAGAAGCTGTGCACTGGCGGCCTGCGCAAATTCTTTACCGAGTAAAAAATCACGATTGCCATGTAAAAGGTAAATCGCAACCCCATGCGCAGCGAGGGCGTGGAGCGCCGGCGCAATTGGGTCATCGGCAGGACGCGCATCATCACCGATCCACGCTTCAAATAAATCGCCGAGAATATACAGCGCCTGAGCTTTAGACGCCGAACCGGCAAGAAACTTTAAGAATGCGGCGAGGGCCTCCGGGCGGCCGGGGTCGAGATGTAAATCCGCGATCATTAAGATCGGCGCATGATGACTATTATGGATAAGTGGCTTCATGGCGATGAGAATTCCACTATTCGTAGCTGCATGCAAGCAGGGCATCGGCTACCATATCGGGACATGACAACGCCACTTGTAAAAACACGATTTGCTCCCAGTCCGACGGGGTTGCTGCATGCCGGCAACTTACGCACGGCCATTTTTAGTGCGCTGCTGGCAAAAAGCCAAAAGGGCACTTTTTTATTGCGGATAGAAGATAGCGATGAGGCCAGGAATCAGGCCGACGCGCTAGCGGCGGTTATAGAGGATTTATGTTGGCTTGGTGTTAGGTGGGACGAAGGGCCGGATTGCGGGCAGCGTCCCATTACCTGGAAGCAGTCTGCGCGCGCAGATATTCACAACGAATATTTCGACCAGGTATTGGATACCGGTCATGCCTATCCTTGTTTTTGTAGCGTTGATCGTCTGGATAAGCTGCGGCGGCAGCAACAGGCAGCTGGCAAACCACCGCAGTATGATGGGCATTGCGCCGGGATTGATCCAGCGGAGGCTCGTGCGCGCATGCAGGCGGGTGAGGCCGCCAGTTTGCGTTTAAGAGTGCCCGCAGCACAAACAATCAAGTATGTTGATATCGTGCGTGGTGAGCAGGTGGTCTCTTCCGACCGGCTGCCTGGTGATTTTGTGATTCGGCGGGCCGATGGCACCGCAGCATTTTTATTTGCGAATGCGCTGGATGATGCCTTAATGGGTGTCAGTCATGTGTTGCGCGGCGAAGATCACATTGCCAACACACCGCGGCAGTTGCTCATATTGGCAGCGCTTGATTTACCGGCGCCTGCCTATGGGCATTTGGGCTTAGTGGTTGGCGTGGAGGGTCGGCCATTATCCAAACGCAGTGGCGCTGCGAGTATTGCCGATTTAAGAGCAACCGGTTATCGGCCCGAGGCCGTATTTAACTATCTGGCGCGGCTCGGCTACTCAGGCGCCAGTGAACAGATCGAAACGCTAGATGACTTTGCCCAGACGTTTGATCCTGCCCATTTGGCCAAAGGTCCGGCGTTATTCGATTACCGCCAACTTGACCACTGGCAGGAGCTTGCAATGGCGCAGGCGCCACTGGCAGATCTCCTCGATGCTTTCGACGCGGATGCTGTTGATCAGCCGGTTGACGCCGTCGCGCTTGAGCATCTTGCAGAGCTTGTGCGGCCCAATATGCGTTTCCCGCAAGAGATTAACGACTGGGCAGCGCGGCTTTTTGGTTCTCATTTACTCAAAGGGTACACAGATGCCGCCCGACAACGGTTAATAACTGTCGGGCCTACGTTTTTCAGCCAGGCACTGGCGGTCATTGAAGCGGATCGTGGAGCTGAATGGTCTGTATTGAAAGCGGCGCTTGAGGCCGCAACCGGTTTACGTGGTGGCGGACTGATGAAGCCGTTGCGGTTGGCATTGACCGGCTTAGAGTCTGGCCCGGGATTGGGCGGCATCATTGCACTGATGCCCGCAGCTATCGTACGCCAGCGTCTTGAGACGGCTGCAGCAACCGCGTTGGAAGCAAATTAGAAT
>JAGXLT010000195.1 GCA_018334525.1 Gammaproteobacteria bacterium | reverse complement strand
GGGGGGGCAAACACGCCCAGAATGTTGGCAACCTGACCGAGCCGCTGACCGGCCACACCGGGAAAAAGCGATTCAATCGGAGTCGAAATCAGCGGCTTTTTCTTTTTACGGAATGTGAAATAGGCAATCACCATGGCGCAAACGCCATAGATGGACCAGGCATGCAGGCCCCAATGCAGATTGGTCAGCATAAACGCAGCGCGCGCGGCCTCTGCTGTTTCGCCAGCCATGCCGGGCGGGTCACGAAAATGATAAAGCGGCTCGGCAACACCCCAGAAAATCAGCCCGGCGCCCATGCCGCCGGCAAACAGCATGGATATCCATGACATGGTGGAGAACTCGGGCACCTCGTCATCATCGCCAAGCTTAACCCTGCCATACGGCCCGAATGCCAGAAACGCCGCCAGAATCAAAAAGCCGGTACTAATCAGCAGCCAGTACCAGCCAATGCTGGTCAGCATGAAGGTTGTAAAGCCCAATGAGGTGCCGCTCATCCCCTCAGGATCTATCAGGCCCCAGGCGCCAAAGGCGGCGACCAGAATCAAAGAAATCACGAACACGCGGTTCGGGACGAAACGCTTGGATTCGTTGGCAGGATTCGTCAAGATATCACTCCTTGATCTGGCACTGTTTGCGCGATTTTCGGCACAAGATACAGCCCGCGAAACCGCGGCGCTAGACGGCCCTTTTTTCGGGTAGATGGTAGGGTGTAGCGGAAGTGATTCGGGGTGTTAACCGGACGTCAGTCAAATCTCGGCGCGACATCCGCCACGCAACTTTGGTCAACCTGTTCATTCGGTGAGTCCAGAAAATTGGCCACCACGCTACGGCCACAAAGCAGCGTCAAATGCACATCATGCCCCATGCCAGGAAAGACAATAAACTGGCTGTTTGGCAGTCGATCCGCCAGGCGTCTGGCCGCGGCATGGGGAACAAGTCCATCCGCATCACCACTCATAACCAGTACGGGATGCTTGGTTTCAACGGCCGTTAAAAACTTATCCTCCACCTCGCCAACTTCCCAGACCGGGCAAGTTAGCCGATAAATCTGCTGAGAATCACCCTCCGGGTAATAAAGCGGGTTGGCATCCGCCACTGCCGCAATCGCGGAGGCATCCGTCACTGAATAATCCTCACGGCATTTCACTGACAGATGCTGGCCCAAAGCAAGGCCGGCAATGACGTCATTAAGCGCAGCGGAGAAGATCGCCGAAACTTCACGGTCATCGAGCGAAAGGCGCCCCTGAGCCACATCGTAAAGCTCCGCAATAAAGCGCGGCACGCTCATTGCCGGTTCGCTAAACGCTAAATGACCGGAGAGCGCCTCAACCACATCTGTCCAGGTCACAGACTCACGTATCATCTCGCCCGTCGCTGCGTCTGCAAACTGCAAGACCACAGATTCATTCTGAAAATGTGTTGCAAGTGATTGAAATTTTTTCTCAATATTGCCGTATTTCTCGGCGCAAAACTGATCAGCCGCGCAGTTGGTAAAAAGCTGTTGAAACACTTGCGGACGCAGCGCGACATACTCAGCCGTTGCCATCGACTCCATAGTAACTGGCGAATTCAGCACCACGGCACGCACACCCTCTGGATCCACGCGCAGTAAATCCAGCGCAAGCCGGCTGCCATAGGACGTTCCCTGAATATTCCAATGCCGAAGATCAAGCGCTTCGCGAATCGCCCTTAGGTCGAGCGCGGCCGCTCGCGTATCAAACATTGCCAAATCAACCCCTTGCTCCACCCAATGGTCATGACAATCAGTGAAACGCTCAACCAACGCACGATCAGGATCGGCATCCGGATCATTAAAGCGATTGCCATCAAGCTCGGCAGGCGCCGCCTGCTCGCAATACAAGGCAGGCTCTGACAAACCGGTGCCACGCTGATCCACAAGAATCATGCCCCGGTTGCGACGCAACTCAACAGCACTGCCCAAAGTGCCGATGCTATCGGATCCGGCCTGGCCAGGACCGCCGCTCAAGAATAGGAATGGATCCGGATCCGGGTTAGAAGCCAAATTAGAGAGCAAAGTGAGATGGACGCCAATGGTTCGGGCATGCGCCGGCAGACTACCGCCTGCCTGCACCTGCTGGTGATCCATTGGTAGCGTTGCCATCAAACACGTTGGTATTTCGCCTAAAGGCGGGGTGAATGGGCATTCAACCGCCTCTAACTCAACCACCGGCACCGGCGGCAAATCGCCCGCCTCAGCCTGAACTGTTAATGGCGCAAACAACAGCAGGTACACAATTAATGCAAGGGAGCTTTGCTTCGACATGCTTTTATAGGATAAGGCTTCGAAAGGGCTTTGCAACGTTGGACTGACTCAAAAACCACTGATACCTCAGTTTATCGATCGCCCAACACAGATTATGTTGACGCGATACAGATCCCCGGCTAGCTTTCAGCGGCAAAAGGGAGAAACATGTTGAACCGACCCACTGTTCATGACATTGCCAAGGAAGCGGGGGTTAGCCTTGCCACTGTCGACCGAGTGCTCAATGATCGCCCCGGGGTCAGGCAAAAGACGATCGACAAAGTGATGGCCGCCGCCGAGCGCTTAGGCTACGTGCGCGATACCTCCGCTGCCAATCTTGCCAAGCGAAGACAATACCGCTTTGCCTTTATTTTACCGACAGGCCCGAGCCAGTTTGTTGAGGCCCTTGAGTCGGCTCTGCGCGAAGCGGCAACCTCACATGTTGCTGAGCGGATGCTCATTAACACCATTCGAGTGCCACAACGTGATCCACACGCCATCGTGCGCGCGCTGCAAGCCCTTGACCCGGAGCGTCTTGACGGTGTGGCTCTGATGGTGCCCGAGACGCCTCAGGTGCGTGACGCCGTTGCCCGCCTCAAAGCAGCAGGGCTTTGGATTGTTGCGCTGGTCTCAGACCTGCCAAATTCCCAACGGGATTATTTTATTGGTGTAAACAGCCTTGCTGCCGGCCGAACGGCCGCACTACTGATGGGACGTTTTGCGCATCAATCCGGTGAGATTCTGGTGGTCACCAACTCGATTCACTCGCGGG
>JAGXLT010000015.1 GCA_018334525.1 Gammaproteobacteria bacterium | reverse complement strand
GTGAGGGGGCCACAAAACTGGTGAGCATCGTGGTGTCAGGTGCGCAGCATCAGGCAGAAGCTGAATCGGTTGGTTTTGTAGTGGCGGAGTCACCCCTGGTTAAAACGGCATTGTTTGCCGGTGATCCGAACTGGGGTCGCATTCTGGCAGCAGTGGGGCGAGCGCCCGTTGATCGTCTTGATGTCAATCGGGTAACCATTTCAATCGGTGGCCATCCGGTCGCCGTTGAAGGGGGGCTGGCCGATACGTATGAAGAAGCCGTGGTAGCGGCTTACATGCAAAAGGACCGAATTTCGATTGAGATTGACTTGGGCCGTGGTGAGGCACAAGCCACGCTATGGACGTGTGATCTTTCCTACGACTATGTCCGCATCAATGCGGAGTACCGCAGCTAATAATGACTTCAGCTCCGCACTGGCATGTTGCAGTGGGCGTGCTGCAGGATCAGACCGGCTCCGTGTTAATAACCCAACGCGATATAACCCGGCACCAGGGTGGATGTTGGGAGTTTCCGGGTGGGAAGATAGAGCCGGGCGAATCAGTTCTAGATGGCCTTTTCCGAGAGCTTGATGAAGAGTTGGGCGTCACTCTTACGCAAGCCAGACCGCTAATACGGATACCTTTTGAATACCCGGATTGCCGGGTCACATTAGCCGTTTTTTGTGTTCAGACCTGGCAGGGCCAACCTTATGGTCGGGAAAATCAGCCCATGCGTTGGTGCCCTGTCTCCGCACTGGATATACAAACATTCCCTGTGGCTAACGTGCCGATTATTAACGCGCTCAAATTACCGCCCGCTTACGCAATAACGCCGGATTGTGGTCCACGTGAACAGTGGCCGGGTTGGCTTGATCGGTTGGAAAGCATGCTCGAACGGGGCGCTCAGTTGGTTCAGTTTCGCGTCTCTCTGCCACCGGGCGAGCAAGCCGAACTGGCACAGTTAGCCCTTAATTACTGCCATCGGACAAATACTAAATTGCTCATTAACCGAAATATCGATTTGGCGGTGAAGATCGGGGCAGATGGCGTACATTTATCCGCAGCCCAACTGGAGACGCTCTCGCAGCGCCCGTTACCAGACTCTGCCTGGGTGGCTGCGTCCTGTCATTGCTCAGCTGAACTTGCTGCTGCAGCCAGGCTGGGCGCAGATTTTGGCGTGCTTAGCCCGGTCCATGCTACAAGCAGCCACCCTGATGCCAGGCCTATCGGCTGGGCAGGATTCGGTCGATTGGCGGCTAAAGCGCCCTTTCCCCTGTATGCGTTAGGAGGAATGCGCACAAAGGATGAAGCAAAGGCCAGGCAACTGGGTGGGCAGGGAGTAGCGGGTATCAGTGGCTTTGGATAACGCAGCGTTCCAGAGTAAAGGGAATGTCCTCAGCAACCTGTTGTGGTCGTTCACCCTGCGAGGGTTGACGTAAAAATCGAATGGTACAGAAATGCCGGCTTCCGCTGATTTCAGGGAAACACTGGTGGGTGCAGTCCAGTCGGACACGCAACATTTGTAAGGCTGTTGCGGGATCTAATTTGGCGTTATAGCTACCGTTAGCGGCGACTTCATCAGCCGATTCAGCGCTGTTTCGCAAGAGCCGTAGGACAAGGGCTGCGCCCTGATAAATCGGTTCAAAACCACTGAGCCACTCTTTAAGCAGCGCCTGTCGTTCTGTGGTCGGTGATTGCAGCCATAGATGATAACCGGGCAGATCAAAAGCACAGGTTCCGCCAAGCACGCCAGCTCGTTGGCTGATAGCTGTAAGAAAGGCATTATTCCTTATCATTGCGGTTAGCCCGCGCGGGGCTTGGTTCAGCGCCTGGCTGATGCTATCGGCCTGTTCGAGCACCGTTTGCATTCCGCTCAATTTCGACAGTGTTGTACGTTGGCGCTCCAGCTCTTTTTGCAGTTCAGCGCGAACATCGCTGCGGGTTAATAGATCAATAATATCCAGCAGCGCATCCACCGCCGTTCGTGCATGCCATTCGCTGTCGCCGTTTATTCCAAACTCCGCACGCTCAAAAAGGAAATCCAGGCGTAGTAAGGTTCTAATCCGCTCGTTGAGCGGGTATTCATAGGTAATTAATTCTTCATTCGAATCGATCGACATCATTGGCATTGTCACTCAGGCTTATCCCCTGAGCAAATTCCAGTTAGCTTGTAGCGATAGTCAGGTACTTGTTGTGCAGTGCCAGAATTTCGTTTGCAAGCTTTTCATCATCCATTTCGTTATGGATAACGTCGTCTGCTCTGGCGAGTCGGCTCAATCGGTCTGCTTGACTGTTAATCATTGTGTCAGCTCGCTCAGCGGAAACATCATCGCGCTGCATTAAGCGGGCCTTTTGAAGCGGTTCGGGCACATCAACCACTAAAACCCTATCTACGAGTGTATACCAGTCTTTTTCAATTAACAGCGGCACCATTAGGATTAAATACTCAGCATCAGTCGTGGCAATTCTGGATAGTGCCAGTTCACGGATAGCGGGGTGAGTGATCGCTTCAAGATCAGCGCGCGCCGGCGTGTCATCGAAAACGAGATCACGCAGTGCGCTGCGGTTTAATTGGCCGGTAGCCTCGATAACAGAGTCACCAAAGCGCTTTTTGATCGCGTTAAGAGCCGGCATCCCGGGTGCGACTACTTCACGGGCGAGCTCGTCGGTATCAATAACAGGAACGCCCAGTCGGGAAAAACCGTCAGCGATCTTACTCTTCCCGCTTGCGATTCCACCGGTCAGTCCGATGATCAGGGGTTTGCCCATATGATCTGCTAGCTCCTTTAGAAGGGGAAGAAACTCCGGCTGTTGTTAGAGACTAACGCGATCCATCCCGCTCCGGCTAGCCAGGGTCCAAACGGCATCGGATCTTTGCGTCCGGCTTTGCCCAGGGCGATACGCGTAATGGCAACCACTGCGCCGCCGCTTGCTGCCAGCATGAGTATAAACGGCAAAGCCCAGGGGCCCTGCCATGCTCCCAACATGGCAAGCAGTTTGAAGTCACCGTTTCCCATACCAAATTCGCCTGTGAGCAGGTGATGTAGAGCATTCATGGACCATAAGATCAGGTAACCGAACGCACTGCCAATAATCGCCTCAGTGGGTGTTAAAGGGCCAGGACCGACCGCAAAAATAAGACCTGCCCATAAGCCGGTCAGTGTTAGGCAATCCGGCAGAATAAAATGTGCCTGATCAATCGCGGCCAGCGCAATCAGCCATGCGCTCAGTGCCATGGCCGAAGCCCCGATGATGCCGACGCCCATCTGTCCGGCAACAATGCCAAAGCTTATCGCCGTCAATAGTTCGATTAACGGGTAGCGCAAAGCAATTGACCCGCGGCAGCCATGGCATCGACCACGGCGTTTTAACCACCCCAGGACTGGAACGTTGTCATGCCAGCGCAGGCTGATTTTGCATCGTGGGCAGTAGGAGGCCGGCCACAGAATGCCGGGCGGGGCGTCGTTAACACCGCCTCCTGCCCAATAATGTTTCAGGCGGACCGGTAATCGATAGATTACGACGTTTAAAAAACTGCCGATCAGCAGGCCGAAAGAAAAGCTGAGAAGAATGTTCAAAATACCCCGCCCATTTGAAAGACGGGCAAATACATCGCCAGAACCAGCCCGCCAACAACCACGCCAAGGAAAACCATTAATAGGGGCTCAATCATGGCACCAAGGGAATCAACGCTAGCTTCCACTCCTTTTTCTTCGTGATCAGCAACACGTTCAAGCATTCCGCCGAGAGCTCCGGTTTCCTCGCCAACAGCAATCATTTGAGTAATACGAGCGGGAAAGGCACACGTGTCACTCAGGGCATCTGCAAGGCCCCGGCCGCTGCTGATTTGCGCTTGCACCTGCTTGGTTAGGCGCAGGAAATGTTGATTGCTGGTTGCTTCGGCAGCACCCGGAAGAGCTTCAGAGAGAGGCATTCCGGCCTGCAGCATTAAAGCGAGTGTGCGTGTCAGGCGTGCAATCAGCGCACGTTGCTGAAACGCACCAAAAAGTGGAATGCGGAGTTTGAGTTTGTCGATGCCTGAAGACAGGCCGGGCAGGTACTTAGTGCTCCGCAACGTGAGAAAAATGCATAGTCCGATGCCAACACCGGATTGCCAGCCACCTGATTGCAGCCATTCTGAGGCACTGAGCACGCGGGCGGTGACAGCTGGTAGTTCGGCCCCAAAATCGCCAAACATCTCAGCGAAACGCGGCACCACAAAAAGTAGCAGAGCCAGACTGACCGCGCTGGCAACGGAAAGGACGAGCAACGGATAGCGCATGGCTCGTTGGACTTTCTGTCTCAGCAGCGCTTGTTGCTCGGCATGTTGAGCAACCCGCCCCAGTAGTGGCTCAAGCGCGCTTGCCTGTTCGCCGGCTTGAATCAGATTGCAGGTAATCGCATCAAATAATTGTGGATGGGCCCGCAGACTGGTGGCTAGCGGTTGTCCGGAGGCAATGTTGATGATCACTTCATCTATTGCCTGGGCTAAGCCGCGGTGTTGCGTTGTACTGCGAATAATTTCTAATGCTTGTACGAGAGGAATGCCTGCGCTGCTCAGGGTGGCGAGTTGCCGCAGCAGTGCGGGCACCTGCTTGCTGCCGCCTGCTTCAGCGTTGGCCTTGGCGAGTCGGCCGAAGGCTTCAGGAATACGCATTTGGCGGTGTGGAACAACCCGGCTTTTGATTAATCGGGTTCGCAGTTGTCGCCCATCAGCGGCCCAGTGCAGGCCACAGCGTAGTTTGCCGTGTTGATTGATCCCATACCAAAGAAAGTAGCAGCGCACCGTCAAGACTCGTTTGTTATTCGTAGGACTTCAGAGCGACTGGTCAGCCCCTGGCGGATTTTTTTGTTGCCAGCGCTACGTAAATCCTCACTCGCAACGGGTGTCGTTCCGGCTAGGATTTCACTGGATGCGTTCGCATTGATGGGTAAGAGCTGGTAAATACCAATTCGGCCGTGATAGCCATCGGTGCATTGGGCACATCCGGCCTGTTCGGGGCCGCAGGCGGCGCAAAGCCGGCGGACCAGACGTTGAGCGATAATGAGATTAACGGAGGCCACAATGTTCCAGGGCTCTATGCCCATGTTCAGTAGGCGGGTGATCGCGCTGGGTGCATCATTGGTATGTAGTGTTGATAACACTAAATGCCCGGTTTGTGCGGCTTTAATGGCGATATCGGCCGTTTCTCGGTCACGAATCTCGCCGACCATAATGACGTCGGGATCCTGGCGCAGAAAGGCCCGCAAAGTGCGCGGAAAATCGAGCCCTGCTTTGGGATTAATGCCGACCTGATTCACGCCGGGCAGATTGATTTCCACAGGATCCTCAACGGTTAAAATATTGCGCTCGGTGCTGTTAAGCCGTCGCAGCCCGCTATATAGCGTTACGGTTTTGCCAGAGCCAGTGGGTCCGGTGACTAAAATCATGCCGTGCGGGCGATCAATGGCATGGATATACGCCGCAAGTTGTTCAGGCTCCAGCCCCAGACAGTCGAGCGCAGGCGCATTTTCAGCTGTGGACAGTAGTCGAAGAACCAGCTTTTCCCCATAAAGCGTGGGACAGGTGCTGACTCGAAAGTCCACATTGTCTCCAGCGTTATTCTGCAGTCGCAGACGGCCGTCCTGAGGGATTCTGCGCTCAGCGATATCAAGCCGGGCCATAACCTTGATGCGGGCGGCAATGCGGCCTGCCATGGTAATGGGTGGTGTTGCCACTTCATGCAGAATGCCATCCTGACGAAAACGGATACGGCAAAAGCCTTCGAACGGTTCGATATGAACATCAGATGCCGTATCGTCCATCGCCTGATGCAGTAGCCGGTTTACAAATCGAATCACCGGGGTGTCGTCATCGCGATCGTCATTCACTTCAGTGGCTGTGGTGGGGGTCGTCGTCTCAAAGCCATGATCAACACGGCCCAGCGTGGCAGCAATTTGGGTGCTCAGCGCGTCATCAGCCACAATCATGGGCTCTGTGGGTAGCCCGGTCTGAAAGCTGATTTCGTCTAAAGCGCCCAACTCAGTCGGATCAGAGATGGCAACCTGCAGACTGCCGTCAGTTTGTGACAGTGGAAGCACCCGGAGTCGCCGAATTAAAGCAGGGTCAACCTGATTGATTGCAGTTGGCTGTGCTTGCCACTGATAGCCCGATAACAAAGGCAGATCAAATTCTTCAGCAATTATGTCGGCTAACGGAGAGGGTGGAAGTAACGCTTCGTCGAGCAGGTATCGAATGAAAGATCCCGCATGGCGCTCGATAGTCGCAAGAGCCTCGTCGCAGCCTGCCGCATCTAAAAGACCGGCAGCAATAAGTCGAGTTGCAAGCTGGGGGCGTTCTGGTTTCGGCATGCCTTAAGCAAAACATGCACAGGCGCTCGTTACTGTGGACTGTTTCTCAGTCTAAAGCGGGCATTAATCCATAGTGATCCGGCGATGATGGCACCGCCCAGTGCTAAGCGGAGCAAATCGACATCGCGATTCCAAATCACTAAATTTACAACCAGTCCCGCGGGAACTAGCGCATTATTCATAACGGCGAGCGTGCCTGCATCAACCCAACGAGCGCCCTGGTTCCAGAAATACAGGCCGGCCCCTGAAGCTGCTATGCCGAGCCATAACAGCACACCCCACTGAGTGAGCGTGGTTGGTAGCATCTGCATATTTCCAAAGATAACGAAGCTGGGTCCTGCAATCAGTAAGGCGCCGACATAAAAGTAGAAAAAGTGCTGGTAAGCCGGGCCGGTATCAGGGTGTCGCCTGAGTATGTGTTTGTACCCGACCTGACCGGCTGCAAACGCAAAATTTGCCAACTGAATTAATAAAAAGCCAATGAAAAAGTCTTCTGTGATGCCGTCATAGCGAATCACCGCAGCGCCTCCCACGGCGATCAGTGCGGCGAGGAGAGAGACCGGGGAGAAGCGACGGAATAAAGAGTCATCGATTAAAGCCACATAAATGGGCGTTGTGATGGTAAACAGCAGAATCTCAGGTACGCTCAGGTAACCAAAGGCACGGTACAGGCAGAGGTAGGTGATACCGAATTGCACCATGCCTACAAGCGTGACACCGCTGGTTAGTGTGCGTGGCAGGCCGCGAAATTTTGTCAGGGGTAGAAATAGCAGGCCGGCCAGAACGACTCGGCTGAGTACGGCAAAGTCGCTATCGACATGGCCAGCCAGATATTCCCCGATCAGGCTGAAGGAAAACGCCCAAAGTACGGTAACGAAGATTAAATAATTCATGGGTCCCGGTCCTTACCGACGAGCAAACAGCTCCCGTGCTGCTGCTTCCCCGGCCGGTTTTAATCTCAGCAGATTACCATTTTTTTCAATCAATGCATGATCAATGCCGCGCTTGATGATCGCATCAGCATGGGATTGTGGCCAGTTTAAATGCTGAGTTAATGCCGCCTGAGTGTTTTCCTCATCAACTTGAGGTGTGCCTTGATGGGTCAGCAAGTGCGCGAGCATGACGCGGCAATCATGTTCCAGGCGCGCTTTTTTTCGTCGAAGCATTTGCGCGAGTAGGCCCTGTTGGGGGGCAAACAACAGTGCAAGCGCAAACCCCACCCCTGTCATGCTGGCCATCATCCCGGCAATTGAAACATTCCAGTAAACCGCTAGTGCATAGCCGGAGATGCAGGCGGCAGTGGAAAACCCGACAGCTAGGCAAACGATTAACCAGAGTCGCTGCGTAAGCAGATAAGCGGTGGCCGGTGGAACAATGACAAAAGCCACAAACAAAATGGCGCCAACAGCATCAAAAGCGGCAACAGCAGTAATGCTGGTTAGGGTCATTAATGCGTAGTAGAGCGCGCTGGGGAATAGCCCTAGCGCTGCTGCCAGCGCGGGATCAAAGGTGGCCAGTTTAAGTGGATGCCAAAAAAAACCCACAAACAACAGATTGGCAGTGAGTACCAGGCCAAGGGTGATGATCGATACGGGTATCTCCCAACCGGCCAGCGAAATGGTGTTTAACCAGACAAACCCGATTTCACCCAGCAGGATGGTATCGGTGTGGATATGGACCTCGCGCGCGTACAAAGAGATCAACAAAACGCCCGCCGCAAAAAGGGCGGGAAAAACAAGGCCAATGGCCGCATCCATTCGCACGAGCTGTGATTGTGCCAGCCACTGAGTTAATAAAACCGTGAGCACACCAGCGAATGCAGCGCCAAGCACGGGAATAGGCCCTGAGACCTGACGAGTTACCAGCCATACCAGAATAATCCCAAAAACGATGGAGTGGCTGATGGCATCTGACAGCATGGCGCTGCCACGAAGGACTAAAAAGGTGCCGAGTAATGCGGCGGAAGCGGACGCGAGCACGCCGGTGAGAATAATACTGACGGCAATCATCCGCGTCTGACTCCGCGAATGGGAAATTTTCGGCGTTTGGCATCATATCGTAATGACACCATGGGTAGCTTTTTGGTGAGCTGACGTCGGGCCAGTGCCTGCCATAACACGCCGCGTTTAGGCGCGATCAGCAAAGACACCACCACAACGCCGGTCACGATTAAAACCACGACAGGCCCGGTGGCAAGACCTCGCCCGGTGGCACTTACCAAAGCCCCTCCCGCTCCGGCAATGGCACCAATCACGCCAGCTAATACCACCATGCTGCTTAGGGATTGCGTCCACTGTCGGGCCGCGGCTGCTGGTGCTATTAACAGCGCAACCATCAAAATCACCCCGACTAATTGCAAACCAAGAACCACAGCAACGGCAACAATGATGGTTAAGGCGCCTTCTAGGGCCAATACAGGCAGGCCCAAAGCTTGAGCCGACGCCGGATCAAAACTGACGAGCTTGAATTCTTTCCAAAAGAGGATGACGACACTCAGCAGGAGTGCCCCCGTGCCAACCATTACGGAAATATCGCCTTTGGTAATAGCCGCCGCCTGACCGAATAAAAAGCTACTGAGCCCTGCGCTGCTCACATTGCCTTGCGCCTGAATCAGGGTCAGAAGCACGGTTCCAATCGCAAAAAATACACTTAAGGCGATACCGAGTGCGGCATCGGTTTTAAGTCGAGTGCGGTGGGTGATCAGCATCACGGTTAGGGCAGCCAGCGCACCGGTTACTAGCGCAGCAGGCAGTAGCAGACTTAATTGGCGCTCGCCGGCAATCAGATATCCGATGCAGACCCCGGGCAGTGCGGCATGGCTTAACGTATCGCCCAGCAGGCTTTGCTGGCGCAGCACGGCAAAACTGCCAAGAATGCCACTAAGCGCGCCGAGCAGTGCGGCCCCAACGACCACGAGTTGTACGATTTGGCTGCTCAGTAAATCCTGCAAAAAACTCATGGGCTTAAACGACGACCATAGGTGGCGCGAAGGTTCTCTTCAGTAAACACCTGCTCAAGGGGACCCTGAGCAACGAGTTGAACGTTGAGCATGACGAGCCAGTCAAAATGCGCTTGTACGTTTGTTAAGTCGTGATGCACAACAATGAGCGTTTTTCCGCGGTCACGCAGTCGTTTCATCAGCTCGAGGATAATGTTCTCGGTAGTAACATCGACGCCTGCGGTAGGCCCATCCAAAATAATGATGGGAGTGTCCTGCACCAGGGCGCGCGCAATAAAAACTCGCTGTTGCTGACCACCCGAGAGTTCGCTGATCTGCCGATCAGCAAATGCCTCCATGCCCACTTCCTGCAGCGCGGCTAATGCACGCACCCGATGTTCCCGCTTAGGCCGTTTAAACCAGCCAAGCTCGCCATACAGGCCCATTTCCACAACATCGCCTGCCGTGGTGGGGAAGTCCCAGTCCACACTTTGGCGTTGTGGCGAGTAAGCGATTGACTGACGCATTTCGCTTAACGGTCGACCTAAAAAACGCACATGTCCTGCCACTGGCTTAAGTAAACCCAAGACAGCTTTTAACAGCGTGGATTTGCCGGCGCCATTGGGCCCGATAACAGCAGCCATCACGCCAGGCGGA
>JAGXLT010000194.1 GCA_018334525.1 Gammaproteobacteria bacterium | reverse complement strand
CCATTCCTTAGTGGTCCGGGTCAGGAAAACTGCCTTCATTCGCTCTGCGATATGATCTGCCCACTCACGCGGCAGGGGGTATAGCCCCAGGCTAACGTCGTGCGCCCATTCCCGGCTGGATGTGTAGACGTCCAATTGATCCGCAAATCCTTCGGCAACCAGATCTTCATATAAACCGAGAGTTTCCAGGCAACGCCTCACATGGCCCTTATGACTGGGGCAGACCACATAGAACATACGCCCGTCTTTACACTTGTAGTTTCTAAAGAACGGGTCAAGAAATTCCTGCAGGGCATCGTAGCTCACATTCATCGGCAAACCTTCGATACGCCGCCGTTCAATCTCCTGCTGGCGAAGCGTTTTATAGCGTTCAGGGCCGTTTTCGATGTGTAGTGAGTTGTACCCGAGCCCCTCCATCAACGCACTGGCCAGAGGAACTTCAATTTGATCGCCAATGCCGGTTTTGGCGCGTGAGAACAGCGCCAAAACCACTGATGCGGCGGCGATGACGGTTGCGTAAGAAGAGCCGAGCGGAAGCGGTGAGAATGAGGGATTAACACCCATTAAAATGCGATTTAGCCCCATGTCAGAAAATACCCCGGAGCTGGCCGCAATCACGCTTTCAAAGGCGCGCCAGTCGCGCCGAAGCTCATCGTCACTGGCAAAGCCGGGCATTGACAGGGTAATCAGGTCGGGTTGATTCTGCCTGAGCGAGGCAAAGTCTATGCCCAGTCTTTGCATTACACCGGGGCGAAACCCCTCAATCAGAATATCGGCCTCTTCGATTAAGGCGAGTGCCGCCTCAAGGCCTTCGGTACTTTTCAGGTCGACGTTAACAAGCTGTTTGTTCCGCTGCAGGATGGCATTCGCGGGGCTATCCCAAAGTGGCCCATTGGGCGGATCAACATGAATGACCAATGCCCCTAAATCGGCCAGCATCATGGCAACGGCCGGTGCTGCCATGTACTGGCCAAAGTCCACCACTTTCACGCCCCGTAAGGGCTTATCAGTCACTATCGACCGCGTATTGTTTGAGGACTTCTAAATCAACCACAGCTAAGGTTTCCTCATGAGTGGCGGAAAGTTTTACTCTGGGCGCAACCCCGGCCCGGTATGCCTCGACCCAGCGTGAAGCACAAAGGCACCATTGATCCCCTGGCTCTAAGCCGCGGAAGCCGAATTGCGGCAACGGCGTGCTCAAATCATTACCTTTTTCCATACTGAACGCCAGAAAGGCCTCTGTCATAATCGCGCACACCGTATGCATGCCTCGGTCTGAGTGCCCGGTGTTGCAACAACCGTCTCGAAAAAAACCGGTAATCGGGTCGACACTGCAGCGCTCTAGCGGTGTGCCTAGTACACTGGTTGAGTTAAATTTTTCCATATCCGGCATTCTAACGCTGTTTTTGCAAACTAAAAGAGGTTGATTGATGAGCGATGAAACGATCTATTCCGGCCTTACCCAGCTTGGGCAGAACACGCCATTGCCACAAACGCCGGAAGAGGCAGAGTTAGAACGTGTACCGAACCCGCAGGGTGAGTTTCATTATGTGGCCCGTTTTACTGCGCCTGAATTCACTTCCATCTGCCCGATGACCGGCCAGCCGGATTTTGCACACCTTGTGATTGATTATGTGCCCGGGCAGTGGCTGGTAGAAAGTAAGTCACTCAAGCTTTTTTTGCTTTCGTTCAGAAATCACGGCGCGTTTCATGAGGATTGCACGGTCACGGTGGCGCGTCGGTTAGTGGATTTGCTTGAGCCTGTTTGGCTGCGCATTGGCGGTTACTGGTATCCGCGCGGGGGGATTCCGATTGATGTTTTCTATCAGACCGGTCAGCCGCCGGCGGATGTCTGGATTCCTGATCAGGGCGTTGCAACCTATCGGGGTCGTGGTTAAGAGGTTACTTGTTGACGACCAAACGTTTCACGGGTGAGTGCAAGGAAAATGATGGCAATCACGGTCCAGGCCAGCATTGCATTAAAGGCGAACTGATAGCTGGCCAGGTCATAAACGGGTGTGCCGTCTAACCGCTCGCCCGTCCAGCGCTTTTCCAGCAGCCAGCCAACGGCCGGTTGCAGAGTCATTGGGCCTAACATCACGCCCATGTTAATCAGGCCCGAGGAAGTGCCTGCAAGGTGGGGCGGAACGGATTCTTTGCCAAAAGCAAACGAAATAACCATGGCGCCCGAGCCAAGGCCGATAATTAGCAGCAAAGCGGCCAGAACCGGGAGTGGCAGGGCGGGCACTTGGATCAGAATGAGCCATGCCAGCAGAAACATTACCAGGCCTGCCATATAAACCGATTTGCGCCGCTGCAGCCGATCGGTCAGCCAGCCGAATAATGGGCCGCCCAGCGCCCAAGCCACCAGCGTAAGCGATGTGTAAAAGGCGGCTTGTTGCGCCGTCATTCCATAATGCGTGGTCAGAAACGGCACGCCCCAAAGCCCGGAAAAGGCGAGCAACGGCCCAACGATTCCCGCCGGAATAAACACGAGTAATAGCGCATTACGATGGCGTAAGACATGAATAATGCCGCTGAGCATGCCCTGTGTGGGAGTTTGCTGCCCGTCATCAATGGCGTAGCCCTTATAGCCATAGCTACCGGGGTCGGTACGAACAAAATAAAAGATCAGGGCACTGATAATCAGAGTGGCCCCGCCGATAATTAACATCGTGTTGCGCCACCCGATGCCATCGACACTCATACGCAGTGGTACACCGGCAGCAATGGCCCCCAGCATGCCGATGGAAAGGGCGATGCCGCTGGCAAGGGCAAACCGTCTTGCATCCATCCAATGCGCAGATATTTTGAGCATCGACACAAAGGCAACGGCCACCGAGGCGCCGATCAGTGCTCGGCCGGTGGCTGCAATGGCAAAATTCGGAGCCAGCGCAAAAAGAATGGCACCAACCGCAGCCAACAAGGCGCCAAAGCCAAGCAACAACCGAGGCCCGAACCGATCGGCCAGTACACCGGTGGGCACCTGCATGGCCACGTAGGTATAAAAGTAAAAGGCAGACAGGCTGCCCAACCCGGCGGCGCCAA
>JAGXLT010000014.1 GCA_018334525.1 Gammaproteobacteria bacterium | reverse complement strand
CTGAAAGCGCTCGCGCTCATTCGGCTCGCTGACCTCATCTGCGCGCAACCGCTGAGTCATCTCAAGTGGATGCGCGATCGGCTCGACACCCTGACTGTCCACCTCGGCCAGCCGATCGACGAAAGCCAGGATATCCGTCAGGTTGCGGGCATGCGCTTCAGATTCCTGCTCGTTTACAGCAAGCCTGGCCAAATGCGCGATCTGCCCCACTTGGGCGGCGTCCATCGACATGAACGACTCCTTATTACGTTAATTTCATTTAACACGGAA
Organism: Gammaproteobacteria bacterium; assembly: GCA_018334525.1. GTDB lineage: Bacteria > Pseudomonadota > Gammaproteobacteria > Nitrococcales > Nitrococcaceae > Spiribacter. Next base: position 9,742 of record JAGXLT010000014.1, on the reverse strand, counting down.
AAATAGCACACACTCCGGCTTGCCCAAACCCCTGCGCGTTGATAAATTAGGCGATCTTTTTTAACCGGCTGGATTACTGAATGTTCAAGGGCATACGAGGTATTTTTTCCACAGATCTTTCAATTGATCTTGGAACGGCAAACACCCTCATTTATTCGCGTGGCCAATCGATTGTTCTAGACGAACCATCTGTGGTGGCTATTCGACAGGATCGTGACGGGGGCCCTAAAACCATAGCCGCGGTCGGTCATGAAGCAAAATTAATGCTTGGCAGAACTCCCGGCACCATTAAAGCCATCCGGCCTCTGAAAGACGGGGTGATCGCCGACTTTACCGTTACCGAAAAGATGCTTCAGCATTTTATTAAAAAGGTACATGAGGCGCGATTTTTCCGCCCCAGCCCCCGGGTTTTGGTTTGTGTCCCTTGCGGTTCCACACAAGTAGAGCGCCGCGCCATTAGAGAATCAGCTGCAGGCGCCGGGGCGCGCGAAGTCTTTTTGATTGAAGAGCCAATGGCAGCAGCCATCGGCGCTAATATGCCTGTTGGCGAAGCACGCGGCTCGATGGTACTCGATATCGGTGGCGGCACCTCAGAGGTCGCCGTGCTCTCTTTAAACGGCATTGTGTACTCTGCCTCAGTCCGCATTGGCGGCGACAAATTTGATGAATCCATTGTTAATTACGTACGTCGGAACTATGGAATTTTAATTGGCGAGGCCACTGCCGAGCGCATTAAACATGAGATTGGTCAGGCTTTTCCGGGTAACGAAGTCCGCGAGCTGGAAATTAAGGGGCGCAACCTGGCCCAGGGCATCCCGCGGAGCTTTACACTGAACAGTAACGAGATGCTTGAAGCACTGCAGGAGCCGCTGGCTGGTATAGTGGGCGCAGTCAAAACCGCTTTGGAACAGACCCCCCCCGAGCTCGGCGCTGATGTTGCCGAGCGCGGTATTGTCTTAACCGGTGGCGGTGCCCTGCTGCGAAATCTCGATCGCTTGTTAATGGAAGAAACCGGCCTGCCCGTCATTATTGCAGAGGATCCGCTCACCTGTGTTGCGCGTGGCGGCGGTCGCGCCCTTGAGCTAATGGACGAAAAAGGCGCCGATCTGTTTACGAGCGAGTAAACGCTAGCGGACATTGTCCGGAGGTTCACCCGCTATTAAACCATTATTCGTACACGGTCCCTCCACCACAGCGCGTTTGCTGCTACTCGCGCTAGTCTCGCTGACATTGATGACAGTGGATCACCGCATGGACTTATTCGAACCGGGCCGGCAGGCGCTCTCTGCGCTGGTCCATCCGGTACGGATAATCGCCAGCACTCCAGCAACACTAACCGCGCGGCTGGATGAAAATCTGGCGTCCAGACGCGCTTTAATTGCCGAAAATCAGCGCCTAAAAGATCGGCAACAGATGTTTGAGGCGCGCCTGCAAAGGTTTGACTCGCTGGAAGTAGAAAACATCCGACTGCGCCGACTACTCGACTCGTCTTACGAAATCGAAAGGCCCGTGCTGATTGCCGAACTCATTCGAATCGACCTGGATCCATTCAGTCATCTCATTGAAATCGGCAAAGGGTCGCGGCACGGCGTCTATATCGGCCAACCGGTCATTGATGAACGCGGCATCCTGGGACAAGTGGATCAGGTCGGGCCGCTAAGCTCCACGATACGGCTGATTAGCGATCCGAGTCATGCCACACCCGTGCAAGTCAATCGCAATGGACTGCGCGGCATTGCTGTTGGCACGGGCGCAATTGATCAGCTGACGATCCAGAGCCTACCCGGCAACGCGGATATTCAGGTGGGAGATCTGATTGTGGCCTCCGGGCTTGGCGGGCGTTTTCCGAGCGGCTATCCGGTCGGCAAGGTTCAGCGCATCAGTCATGAAGCCGGACAACCTTTCCTGACCATTGAACTCACCCCACTTGCCGCACTGGATCGCGTACGTCAGGTGTTATTGATCGGGGATGAGTCGGATGAGTGAAACCACCCATCGGGGCGGCTGGGTCATTATAATGACCATTCTTCTTTCCCTTATTCTCACGATCATGCCTTTACCAGAAGTTATTTCTCAATGGCGGCCCGAATGGACTGCGCTGGTTTTAATTTACTGGGCTCTGGCTTTACCCGATCGGGTTGGTGTCGGTATTGCCTGGTGTGTCGGGATTTTACAGGACGTTCTTCAAGTAACCGTGCTGGGCGCCCATGGCCTTGCCTTTGCACTGATTGTTTATCTGACTGTTCAGCTCTATCAGCGTCTCAGGCTGGTTCCCATCTGGCAGCAAATGATTACGGTATTCATATTGCTGCTAATCAATCGCATGCTGTTATTGTGGATACGCGGTGTAATGGGCGATGGCGATGTAGGTTGGCAATTCTGGGCACCTGCAGTAACCAGCACACTGATCTGGCCCTTGGTCTTTCTAACGCTACGCGCTGTACGCCGACGTTTTCGGGTGCAATAGATGAAGCTTGATTTCCTGCGTAACTTTGCGGAGGAGCGCCGGTGGATACAAGGGCGCATTATTCTGGTGGTCTGCTTGGCGTTTGTTATCGCCGCAGTCTTAGTGGGCCGCATGGCCACGCTGCAACTGTTTGAATATGATCGCTACGCCGCAAGATCCCAGGATAACCGCATACGCCTGGCACCGATTGATCCACCGCGCGGCAATATTACTGACCGCCGCGGAAAAGTGCTGGCAGAAAACCGGCCCGCCTTTAACTTAATTATCGTGCCGGAGCAGGTTAGCGATATTAACAGTCTGCTTCGGCAGCTTAGCGCTATTGTCGAATTAACGCCAAAAGATTTAGCAAGGTTTCAGCAGGCGCGCACCAGTAGCCGTTCGTTTCAGGAAATTGCGCTTAAATTCGATCTGACCGACATCGAAGTGGCGCGATTAGCGAATGATCGGCACCGATTCCCCGGCGTGGAAGTACAACCCCGCTTGACGCGACATTACCCTTTCGGGGGTTCAGCAAGCCATGTGATCGGCTATGTCAGCCGCATTAATGAGCAGGAATTGCGGGATAGTGACCGCACTCGATATCGCAATGCCAGCATTGTCGGTAAAACCGGCATTGAAAAAGCTTACGAGGACCGTCTTCAGGGGTACTTGGGCATCGCTCAAATTGAAACCAATGCCACCGGACGACCATTGCAGGTTTTGCATCAGGACCATCCTCAGTCGGGTGAGGACATTCAGCTCACATTAGATATGGAGCTGCAACAGGCGGCAGAAGCAGCGCTGGGGAACTGGCGTGGCGCCGTTGTTGCGCTCGAACCTCAGACTGGCGCTATTTTAGCCTTGGTCAGTCAACCTGTATTCAACCCGAATCAAATGGTTGCCGGTCTCGATCAAGACACTTTTCAGGCCCTGGCCAATGCGCCCGGACAGCCGTTGTTTAATCGAGCGATAAGCGGCCGCTACCCGCCCGGTTCAGTCACCAAACCGTTTTTGGGTTTAGCCGGTCTTGCCACAGAGAACTTTGGCATTCACGAAACGTTAAATTGCACCGGCGTTTATAACCTTCCCAACGTGTCTCGAACCTGGAGAGATTGGCGCCCCGGCGGTCATGGAAGGATTGGCTTTACTCAGTCGGTAGCACAATCCTGCGATATTTACTTCTATGAACTGGCGCACCGTATGGGCATCGATCTCATGCATGAATGGATGACTCAGTTCGGCTTTGGACAGGCAACCGGCATTGATCTTCCCAGTGAACGGCCTGGCGTTATGCCATCGACTGAATGGAAGCAAAACCGATTGGGCGAAGCGTGGTTTCCAGGCGAGACACTCAATGTCGGAATCGGTCAGGGGTTCATGCTGAGCACTCCCCTACAGCTTGCCTCTACAACCGCGATGATGGCGAATCGCGGCCGTCCGATCCGACCGCATCTGCTGTTGTCCGATAACTCTGAGCCGCCGGCTCCAGAGCTTGAGTCACTCACTCTTAAAGATGAACGTCTTTGGCAGCTGGCCATTGACTCGATGGTGGAGACCGTTCACGGCAGGCTTGGCACAGCGCGTGCGGTTGGCGCCGATCTGCCCTATAAGATTGCCGGCAAAACAGGAACCGCACAGGTCATCGGCCTTGGGCCGGACGAAGAGTACGATGAAGAAGCGATCGAAGAGCGTTTTCGTGACCATGCGGTGTTTATTGCGTTTGCACCTGCCGATAATCCACAAATCGCCGTGGCCGTGCTGGTGGAAAACGGGGGCAGCGGCAGCGCAACCGCTGCGCCCATAGGCGCCAGTGTGATTAACACGTGGCTGACTGACTTGGAGGGATGGGATGAGCTTAGCCTCCAGTCCGATTAACCGGACCGCACGAACCGCCTCTACCCGCTTAATCCAGCGGATACTGCATCTGGATATGTTTCTACTCACTTTGCTGGCACTGCTCACCGGCATTGGCGTAGTCGTTCTGTATAGCGCATTCGGCGGTCAGATTGAGCCCGTCAAAGATCATCTTGCTCGAGTCGCGTTCGGTGTCGTGATTATGGTGGTTTTCGCGCAGATACCGCCAGCACGGTTAGCACCATGGGCTCCGGTGCTTTTCGGGACCATCCTTGCGTTCCTCATTGCGGTGCTTGTAATGGGTCAGTTCGGCGGAGGCGCTCGACGCTGGCTGGATTTCGGCATTATTCAATTTCAGCCCTCAGAGGTCATGAAGCTTGCCCTGCCTCTGATGATGGCCTGGTTTTTAGCCCGCACTCCAATTCCTCCAACATTTCGGATTACTGCTATCGGGCTGTTATTGATTGCAATCCCGGTCGGGTTAATTGGCTTACAACCCGACTTAGGCACCGCGCTGGTTGTTGGCGCAGCCGGCGCAAGTGTTCTATTTTTAGCGGGCCTTCGATGGCGATATCTGCTGCTACTTTTCGGGCTGATTGCGAGTGCTGCACCGGTCATGTGGATCTTTGGTATGCAGGCATACCAGCGTGCCCGCGTCCTGACGTTTCTTGATCCGAATCGGGATCCGCTAGGGGCGGGATACAATATTATTCAATCGCAAATCGCGATTGGCTCGGGTGGACTCTATGGTAAGGGCTGGCTGAATGGCACACAGGCCCATCTCGATTTCATCCCAGAGCGGCATACCGACTTTGTCTTTTCCGTATTCGCCGAAGAATTCGGATTCTTGGGGGTCATTGCAGTGCTGACCCTTTATTTAGCGATTATTTGTCGTGGGTTATGGATCGCGCATCAGGCTCAGGATCACTTTGCCCGTCTGCTCGCTGGGGGCATTACCATGACGTTTTTAGTCTATAGCTTTGTCAATATCGGTATGGTTTCCGGCGTCCTGCCCGTCGTGGGTCTGCCATTGCCCCTGATCAGCTATGGCGGGTCTTCCATAGTGACGCTGATGGCAGGGTTCGGTATTCTCATGTCTATTCATTCTCACCGCCGGATGTGGTCCACTTGAAGACACCCTATCAACTGCTTTTTATCGCATTGTTGTACCTCTGGCTGGCAACAGCTTTTGCCCAGCCTGATGATACAGAGGCTATCCGAGAGTTTTCTGCAGAAATGCAGGAGCGTCACGGGATGAATTCCGATGATGTTGAAGCCTTATTGCTGAGTAATGCCGAGTATCGTCAGGAGATTATTGATGCAATCACGCGACCTGCCGAAGCGCTGCCATGGCACCGTTATCGCAATATTTTCATCACGCAGGAGCGGATTGACAGTGGCGTGGAGTTTTATAATACCCACAAACAAATCCTGTCTCGTGCGCAGACTGAATTTGGCGTGGATCCGGAAGTCATTACCGCTGTAATCGGCGTTGAAACCTTTTATGGACGCTATCGCGGGCAACATCGCATTATCGATGCGCTTAGAACGTTGGGTTTTTCCTATCCGCCTCGTCAGGATTTCTTTCGACGCGAATTAGAGGCTTTTCTGCTGCTGAGTGCTGAAGAAGGATTAAACCCGGCAGAACTCAAAGGCTCTTATGCAGGCGCAATGGGTGTATCACAGTTCATTAGCAGCAGTTATCGTGCTTATGCCGTTGATTTCAGTGAAAGCGGGCAACGAGATTTATTTTCTGACATGGCCGATGCAATCGGCAGCGTTGCTAATTATTTTGCTGAGCATCGCTGGCAGGCTGATGCACGGGTTGCACTGCCAGCCCGCGTTGAAGGCGAGGCCTGGCGTGAGTTCTTAGCAGCCGATTTAAAACCCCGACATACTGTTGCCAATTTGCGTGCAGCGGGCGTGACGTTTGACGAGGCCCCCGCCGATGAGCTCACGGTTCGGCTGCTTGAGCTGGAAGGACAGAGCGCGCCGGAATACTGGGTCACATTTGAAAACTTCTACACCATTACGCGGTATAATCACAGTGCACTGTATGCGATGGCAGTTTTTCAGCTTGCTGAGGCAATTAAAGAGGCCAATCAATGATTAATCGTCATTTTGCCAAAGGCGTACCGCTTTTTGTGGCACTGCTGATTGTTGGATGTAGCAGCCCGGGCCCTCAGCTCGGTCGAGCGGTAGGTGATGGGCCGGGAAGCGTTATTGCAGACCCGAGTGCAATTCCGGATGCTGTTCCACAGATCGCCGCCCGCTCTCGATACGGTAACCCGCCTGAATACGAAGTATTCGGCAAAACCTATCGGGTGATGGATAGTGCCGAAGGACACCGCGAACGCGGCACAGCATCATGGTACGGCAAAAACTTTCATGGCGAGCGAACCTCAAGCGGCGAGCCCTACGATATGTACGCCATGACAGCAGCGCACAAGCACCTGCCCCTACCCACCTGGGTTGAAGTCAGACATCTTGAAACCGGACAGCGTATTGTAGTGAAGGTTAATGATCGCGGGCCATTCGTTGGCGATCGAATTATTGATCTGTCCTATGCCGCCGCGGCCAAGCTCGGCATGATGGAAAGAGGGACCGCGCCTGTTGAAATTCGTGCCTTATCGGCCACAGCATCGGCTGGCACACCTGAAAACCCGGACGGCGTTTACTATCTGCAGCTGGCGGCCTTTGGTGATGCGCGTAATGCGACTGAACTCCAACAACAGCTGATCCGCGCAGGGCTTTCGGCGCCGGCCGTTGTGCAAAGTGGTGATGATGGGCTGCATCGCGTGCGCTTAGGGCCACTACACGGAGTTGCTGCGGTTGATAAGGTAACCACTGAACTGGCCGGCTCACGCTTTGGCATGGGCCATGTTATAGACTCTAGCGAATCAGGAACTCGTCCATGACCTTGCGCTGCTTATCCCGAAACGTTCTGTGTTTTGCACTGTTTACCCTGAGCAGCTTATCGGCTTCGGCACAAACTCAAAGTATTCCCATCCCCGCTCCGCCGAGCCTCGGCTCTGATTCCTACATTTTAATGGACTTTGGTTCGGGGGAACTGCTTGTTGATCAAAATAGCGATGACCCCCGCGATCCCGCCAGCCTGACCAAAGTTATGACGGCCTTCGTGGTCTTTAGTGAGTTAAAAGCGGGTAATCTCGATTTAGACGACGAAGTTCTCATCAGCGAGAAAGCCTGGCGGGCAACCGGCTCTCGGATGTTCGTTGAGGTCGGTGATCGGGTTTCTGTAGAAAACCTGCTGCGTGGCATGATCATCCAATCCGGTAATGATGCCAGTGTTGCGTTAGCTGAACATATCGCCGGTACTGAAGAAACCTTTGCCGCGGTCATGAATCAATACGCTGCCGAACTTGGTATGACGCAGACCAATTACACGAATGCCGCTGGACTGCCCTCTCCGGATCATTACTCATCAGCAGCGGACACCGCCGTGTTGGTTCGTGCGCTGATTCAGCGGTTTCCGGAATTTTATGCACTGTACTCAGAACGCGTATTCACCTGGAATGACATCGAACAGTTCAACCGCAACCGAATGCTCTGGCGGGATCCGAGTGTCGATGGGGTAAAAACCGGATATACCGAGGCGGCAGGCTACTGTCTGGCCACCTCTGCCGAGCGGGAAGGCATGCGTCTGATATCGGTTGTGATGGGGGCCGACAGCCCCAACGCTCGAATTGAGCAGTCTCAAGCTTTACTTAACTACGGCTATCGGTTCTTTGAGAGTCATACGCTATACGCGGCGGGCGAACCCATCGAGCAGGCGCGGGTCTGGAAAGGGGTCGCAGAGTCGATTGATCTCGGTGTTGAGACGGACATTAATGTTCTCATTCCTACGCGCAATTACGACAACCTCAATGCAAGCATCGAAGTTGATTCATCGATTGAAGCGCCGATTAGTGAAGGCCAGGCGCTCGGTCGCCTGCGTGTCATGCTGGATAATGAGGTACTCGTCGAAGCCGATGTGGTCGCACTGCAGTCGATCGAGCAAGCCGGTATTGTCAAGCGTTCCATTGACGGTGTTCTGCAGTGGATGGAATAGATAAGGACGAAGCCTCACCGCTGGATTTCCCCTGCCGCTATCCCGTTAAAGCGATGGGAAGAGCTGATGCGGATATTGAACAGACCGTATGGCGCATCGTGAGCCAGCATGCGCCGAATACCGCCAGCGACGACATACAGGTAAAGCCAAGTCGCAACGGTCGTTTCCTCTCGGTTACCGTTACGATCATTGCCGAAAGTCGAACCCAGCTTGATGCGATGTATGCTGAGCTCCAGGCCCACCAGGCGATACTCGCTGCTCTGTGAGCGAGCAACCACTCATTCATATTAAGGCATTGGGGCAGGTTGAATATGCGCCAACCTGGAAGGCAATGCGCCAGTTCACCGATGAGCGGGACAAGGCCACACCTGATGAAATCTGGTGGCTTGAGCATCCGCCCGTTTTCACACTCGGCCAGGCCGGCCGCATTGAACATGTGCTGGCCCCGGGGGATATCCCAGTTGTTAAAACTGATCGTGGCGGACAGGTCACTTATCATGGGCCAGGGCAGGTTGTGATCTATCCACTTTTGCAGCTTAAACGCTATGGGCTCGGTGCCCGCGGGTATGTAACCCTACTAGAACAAACCGTTGTTAACTGGCTGGCTGGCCAGGGAATTGCGGCTGCGCCGCGCGCTGATGCGCCTGGCGTTTACGTTGATAGTGCAAAGATTGCGGCGTTAGGCCTACGGATTCGTCGCGGCTGCAGCTACCACGGTCTGGCCATCAATGTTGACATGAACCTTGAACCGTTTACCCGCATTAATCCCTGTGGTTACCCGGATATGGCCGTTACAGACTTGGCTGCTCTCAATGTCTCGAAAACGCCAGAACAGGCAGCAACGGAACTCGTCAGCATGCTTTATGCGGCGCTGAGCTTTGCATCTAACGCCGCTAATCGGTCGGGGGTGCCTACATCCGACCAGGCGCCGTGATGCAGGACACCGGCCAACTGCTCGTTATCAGCTGCCGCGCGTAATAACGGGCCTAAGGGCTGTACCCCGGCAGGCTGATTATCAAAAAAGCGCGGGTGAAAGTAACCTAAGCCCGCATACGTGACACGCTGGCCACTTCCTGAGTTTTTTAAAAGCCCGTTATCAAGCACAAAATCACCCTGCGGATGATGAGATGGGTTGTCTACAACCACAAGGCTTGCCGCGCCGGTAGCGGGCACCGGCAGGTCCTGTAACTCAAAATCGCTCCAGACATCGCCATTGACCAACCAAAAGGGCTCGTCACCTAATAAAGGCCGCGCATGCACTATTCCGCCCGCTGTTTCCAGCGCCTGTTCGCCCTCGTCAGAGATCACAATATCCATGCCATCCCAATCGATGGCATTAAGATGTGACCGAACCTGCTCGCCCAGCCAGG
>JAGXLT010000193.1 GCA_018334525.1 Gammaproteobacteria bacterium | reverse complement strand
CAATTTTACCTTACCCATCGCCCGACAGGCTGGCACGGTGATTGGAATAGAGGGAGCGGAGTCGCTGGTTGAGCGGGGTCGTGAGAACGCGCAACTGAATGGGATTAATAACGTTGAGTTTGCAGCCGCTGACCTGACTCGGGTGGATATCAGTGGCATCCCGTCATTGAATGGCATTAATAGGGTCCTGCTCGATCCACCGCGCTCAGGCGCGATTGAGGTGCTGCCTGCCATCGCCGCCTTAGGCGCTGAGCGCATTGTCTATGTGTCATGCGGGCCAGCGACATTTGCTAGAGATGCCGGGGAGCTAGTGAATACCTACGGTTATGAATTAGAGGCCGTTGGCGTGATGGATATGTTTCCGCACACCAGCCATGCGGAGACGATGGGCGTGTTTGTGAGGTCAGTATGAAACGAGCGGTAGAGGTGCTTTCGCGTGAGACGGTCTACGACGGATTTTTCCGTATGACCCGCTTTAAGCTCAAACATGCGCTCTTTCAAGGCGGGTTTACCGACACGCTGGTGCGTGAGCGATTTGAGCGTGGGCATGCCGTTGGCGTTCTGCTTTATGACCCCTGGGAAGATGCCGTCGTCCTTGTTGAACAGTTTCGAATCGGGGCCTTGGAGTTGGCGGGCGGGGCGTGGTTACTGGAAACGGTAGCAGGCATTATTGAGCCCGGAGAATCTCCAGAAGCCGTTGCGATTCGCGAAACGCGTGAAGAAGCCGATATAGAAATTGGCAATCTGGAACGCATTGCCCATTACTTAATTAGCCCCGGTGGCAGCTCGCAGACGGTTCAGCTTTATTGCGCACCGGTGGATAGCAGAAACCTCCGTCTTGAAGGCCATGGCAATCCGGAAGAGGGTGAAGATATCAGGCTTCATGTGATCCCAGCCGATCAGGCAATCGCCATGCTTAATAACCTTGGTTTTCAGGCCGCGATGCCGATCATTGCGCTACAGTGGCTGGCGCTCAATCGCGATTCGCTGCAATCGCGTTGGCAAGATCTTCCGCGAGGCCCGTATAACGGGCCGGCGTAAGTGTTTTTAACGTGACTTTTACGTCTTCTGGCAGCGCCAGGCTGTCAACAAACGCCACCAAGGCTGGCTGATCGATCCGCCGCCCACGCGTTAGAGATTTCAATTTTTCGTAGGGCTGCTCAATGCCGTGCCGGCGCATAACGGTTTGAATAGCCTCGGCTAGCACCTCCCAGTTTTCATTAAGGTCTGCTTCCAACTGATCATGCGAAACGGCCAGTTTACCCAGACCGCGCGTAATCGAGTGGTACCCGATAACGCTATGCGCCAAGCCAACCCCAATATTGCGCAGGGCCGTTGAGTCGGTCAGGTCGCGTTGCCAACGGGAAATTGGCAGCTTCCTGGCTAAATGCTCCAGCATCGCATTAGCAACACCCCAATTGCCTTCGGCGTTTTCAAAGTCAATGGGATTGACCTTGTGCGGCATGGTGGAGGACCCGACCTCTCCCTCAACGGTTTGTTGCGAGAAATAGCCCCAGGCAATGTAGCTCCATAAATCGCGCGATAAATCGATGAGAATATTATTCAGACGGACCAGTGCATCAAAGAGCTCGGCAATGGCATCATGCGGCTCGATTTGAGTGGTCCACTGATTCCACGTCAAGCCAAGCCCCTCAACGTAGCGCCTAGAAAAGCCGACCCAGTCGACGTTGGGATACGTCACGATATGTGCGTTAAAATTACCAACCGCGCCGTTAATTTTTCCCAGCACCGGGACAGTCCCGAGCTGATCGTGCTGCCGCTGCAACCGGGCAACCACATTGGCGAACTCCTTGCCCAGTGTCGTCGGGGATGCAGGCTGACCGTGAGTTCTGGCTAACATGGGCGTTGCCGCATGCTCGCTTGCCAGGTCACAGAGAGTATCGATGATTTGTTCAATCGCAGGTAGCAGAACCTCTGTGCGTGCGGTTTTCAGCATCAGGGCATAAGCCAGGTTATTAATATCTTCTGAAGTGCAGGCAAAGTGCACAAACTCAGATATGCCGGCAAGCTCAGCGTGCTCTGCCATCTGCTCCTTGATGAAGTACTCAACAGCTTTTACGTCATGATTGGTTACCGCTTCTATCGCCTTTACACGCTCGGCATCAGCCTCATTAAATGAATCGGCGATTTTATTGATTGCCTCCAGCGCGGGTGTGCTTAAGGCTGGCACCTCGGGAATGCCCGGCTCTGCAGCCAGGGCTTTGAGCCATTCAACCTCTACCTGCACTCGGTAGCGAATTAATCCATATTCGCTGGCAAGGGCCTGCAGCGCTGTTGTACGGCTGCCGTACCGACCGTCAATTGGTGAGATAGCAGTAAGACGTGTGAGCTCCATGGGTGATATCCATTACGATAGTAAAAGACATATTTTACGCGAATTGGAGAGAAATGATGAAACAGCAGCCAACACGCATCGAAACAGATAGTTTGGGCGAGGTGAAGGTGCCTGCCGATGCGCTCTACGGCGCCCAGACACAACGCGCAGTGGACCATTTCTCGATTGGCGGGCAGGGTATGCCCAAGCGTTTTATTCAGGCGCTCGGTCTGATTAAAGCCGCCGCAGCGAAGGCGAACGCGCAGGCAGGCCAACTGGATCCTGATATTGCTGATTGTATTGTCGAGGTTGCTGAAGCCATTGCAGAGGGTGCATACGACACCGCTTTCCCCGTTGATATCTTTCAAACGGGCTCCGGTACCAGCAGTAATATGAATGCCAATGAGGTCATCGCCATTCTCGCATCCCGGCAGGCCGGCAAGCCGGTTCATCCTAATGATCATGTGAACATGGCGCAGAGTAGTAACGATGTCATTCCAACCGCGATTCATGTCTCGGCTGCCCTTGCCTGCACAGAGGATTTACTTCCCGCACTGGCGCATTTGGAAACGGAAATTCTGGGACGTGCCAAAGCGCTGGACTCGGTTATCACAACGGGTCGCACCCATTTAATGGATGCCATGCCGGTTTCCCTTGGCCAGATACTTAGCGGCTGGGCCCAACAGATTCATCTTGCACAAACACGGATCAAGTCTGCGCT
>JAGXLT010000192.1 GCA_018334525.1 Gammaproteobacteria bacterium | reverse complement strand
GGGGAGGATAACCGCGAACGGTACTGATACCGCCTGCATAAAAGTTCTCATAAAACGGGAGTTTGTCATCTGAAGAGTATCCATCACCGTATGACACAGTGCCGCTCAGCAGCATTGCCGTACGCTCAGTAAAACCGAAAAAACGCGACTGCCGATAATTAAGCCGATAGTACTCAAGATCAGTGCCGGGCACAGAGGCTTGTAACGACATACGCTGCTGCGCTCCGCGTGTGGCAAAGATGGCACGGTTACGTGTGTCGCGCGTCCAGCTAAGGTTGGCACGAACCACCTGATTGTCTGTACCGTTGCGCTCCACAAACTCGCGCTGAATCTCGGTTGCATCATTGCGTAAATTCAAATCAGTGGTGTCAAACTCAAGATCCACGCCCACCCGGTCATTGTCGCTGACCGGAATGCGATAGCCATAAGACAGCAGCAGACTTTCTAAACCGTAGTCCGCGAGCTCTGCTTCATCCGCGTCGGTATCTCTGAAAGAAACCGCCCAGCGCCGATCAATACCACTGGTTGTATGATTACGCTCTAAATACGACACTCGGTAAATGGTATCCGAGTCGTTACTGTTGGCGATCAGCTCAAGTCGGTCTCCCGAGCCAAGCACATTATCCTGCTGCAGACCCAGATTAAGAATGACGCCCTGCTCACTTCCAAAGCCAACCCCTGCACGAAAACTACCCGACAGACGCTCGGTGGTTTCAACCTCAACATCAACCTGCTCCGTTGTGCCCGGTACCCGTGGGGTATCAATACGCACATCACCGAAAAAACCCAACCTGAGCAGACGATCGCGAGACTCCCTGAGCGCCTGAGTTGATAACCACGTCCCTTCCAGCTGCCGCATCTCAGAGCGAATCACATCATCCCGCGTGGTTTCATTCCCTACAATTTGCAGCCGCCGTACGTATACCCGATCCGCCGGATCAACGAAAAACGTAATATCCACGGCCTGCTCATCTTCTCTAAGCTCAGGGACGGGATTGATTCGGGCAAAGGCATACCCTTCTGAACCCAGCTTGTCACGCAGTGCCTCTATCGTTGCGGTTATTCCACGCTGGTTGAACGTATCACCGGTTTCGATGGTGAATAATTCACGTAATTCATCCGGTTCAAAAATCAGATCCCCCGCCAGCTCAAGCCCGCCGATCGTGTACAAAAGCCCTTCGTTAACGTTGACCGTAACGTGAATCCTTTGTCGGTCAGGGCTGATCGAAACCTGCGTTGATTCAATCTGGAAATCGGCATAACCGCGATCGCGATAATAGGCCCTTAAGCTTTCGAGATCTGCCGCCAACCGCTCTCGGGAGTATTTATCCCGGTTTGATAAAAAGGCCCACCAGGGTTTGGGCCCCATCGCAAACTGCCCCCGCAGGGTATCCGAGTCAAAGGCCTGATTACCGACAAAATGCACTTCCTGAACGGACGCCGGGCTGCCCTCAGTAATTTCGATCCTCAGACCCACACGGTTCCGGGGTAAAGGCGAAACCGTACTGGACACCGCAATATCGTAATAACCCAAAGAAAAGTACTGCTGCTCGAGTTCACGTTCAATCGTCGCCAGCAAGGACCGATCGAAACTCTGCCCCTGACTCAAGCCGGCTGAGGCAAGACCGGTCGTTAACTGATCAGTTTCCAGCGCCTTGTTACCAATAAATTCTATCTCGGCAATCGCGGGCCGCTCGCGCACGGCAACAATAAGCGTGCTGCCATCCTGCCGCAGTTCGACATCTTCAAAAAAACCGGTAGAAAAGAGCGCCTCAAGCGCATCCGCGCTCACGACCCTATCGACCTCATCACCAACAGAAACCGGTAGGTAATTGAGCACGGTCCCCTCGGTGATCCGACTCAAGCCTTCGATACGAATATTTTCTACGGTAAATCCGCTAGCAGAACCCGCGACGAGAACCAGAATCAAGCCAAGCAGGATTTTACGCATGTTGAGCCCTTCTTACTTCAACCACTTGGTACCACCAATCGCAGGATGTCATTGTAAAACGCCAACGCCATGAGCATGAACAGCAACACCATACCGATCTGCTGCCCGATCACCTGTGCACCCTCGGTTAACGGCCGCCCACGCAACCACTCAATCCCGTTATATAACAGATGCCCACCATCCAAAATTGGAACCGGCAGCAGATTGAGGATACCAAGACTGATACTGACAATCGCTAGAAATTTTAAAAACGGTATCACACCAAGCGATACCGAATCTCCTGCATATTGCGCAATGCTCACCGGGCCGCTTAAATTCTTAACGGATGCCTCGCCGACCACCATTTTAAATAACACGCTTACCGTCAGGCTTCCCGCCTGCCAACCGGCATCCACGGCGCGCGGTAACGCGGCCAGCGGTCCATAACGCACTTCGTGCCGCGCGTCGGTAAATAGGTCAGCCGGCACATCAGGCGTAATACCCAGCATGCCTGAGCGTTCCCCACCACCCTCGCGGGCTTGAATAGTGGTGGCTACTTCCTGCTCGACACCATCACGCGCATAGCGCAGCACTACCGACTCATTCGGCCGTGTCTGCACCGCTTCAACTAAATCCATCCAATCATCCAATTGAATGCCATCAATCGAAAGTATCTGATCGCCAGGCGCAAGATCAGCCATGGCCGCCGCACTGCCGGGTATCACCTCGCGCACAATCGGCACCACCGTTGGCTGCCAGGGGGTTAGTCCGATCTTTCGCAACACATCGCCATCGTCGTCCAGGAGTCTCTCCTGCGAAAGATCCATCGAACGCTCCGCGGTGTCGCCTGCGGCGCGATTGACCTTGACCATAAACGGAGACTCATCGGCTGCCTCTAGAAACGCCATAATCGCGGAATCCCAGGCGCGCACGCTTCGATCACCAATTTGCAGAAGCTCATCACCCTCCTGCAGCCCGGCCACTGCTGCGGGACTGTCTGGGATAACCGGCCCGATTATCGGTTTCATCTCCGTTGCACCAATCACAAAGATGGCCCAATACGCCAACACGGCCAACAGAAAATTCGCAATCGGCCCAGCAGCAATAACGGCGTTTCTGGCCCATAACGGCT
>JAGXLT010000191.1 GCA_018334525.1 Gammaproteobacteria bacterium | reverse complement strand
GATGCGCCCAATGCGCCTCCAGCATCTTTTGTTGCTCGATCGCCTCACGTTCAACAATCGGCACGCAAATCACAATATCACCGAGCAGCGACAAATCAATGTCAGGGGGCAAATCCGCGGGAAAAGACAAAACGTTCGTCGGGCGATCGTAACTACGGTACTGATCATTGAGGGCCTGGCTTTCTGCCTCATCCACCAGCCTGATCACGAGCTCGTGGGCTACTGACGCAGAATCAAGCGCTGCAGCAACCCAACGCATAAAAGCTTCATCGGAGGGTGTGGAGCCCGCGGTGACCCGCTGAATCGTCAGATCAGGGGTCACGCCGGTCATACGCTCGCACAATTCGCTGCACCAGATCATGCCTGACCACATCATGCGCGGTGAAATGGGTAAAGCTGACACCCTCAACATCATCCAGCACTTCCATGGCATCGCGCAGGCCTGACGCCTTGCCCGCGGGCAGATCAACCTGGGTGACATCCCCGGTGACAACCGCCGTGGAGCCGAACCCCAGACGTGTCAAAAACATTTTCATTTGCTCAACAGTGGTGTTTTGAGCCTCATCCAGAATAATAAATGCCCCGTTCAGCGTCCGTCCCCGCATGTAGGCAAGCGGTGCCACTTCGATCACATTACGCTCGATTAACTTATTCACCCGCTCAAAACCCACCATCTCAAACAATGCGTCGTACAACGGGCGTAAATAAGGATCCACCTTTTGCGCTAGATCACCCGGCAAAAACCCTAAACGCTCGCCCGCCTCAACTGCCGGCCGCACCAGCACCAGACGTTGCACACGATCCTGCTCAAGGGCCTCAACTGCGCTTGCGACTGCCAGATACGTTTTGCCCGTGCCCGCCGGGCCGATACCAAAACTCAAATCGTGGGTCTGAATACAGCGCAAATAGTCTCGTTGGTTCGGTCCGCGGCCACGTATTAAGCCTTTGCGCGTGCGAATACTGACCTCATCCGGCGCAATTGCCGGCACATCTTCGCTCGCATTCTGATCGCTCTCTGCTGCCCGTAGCTGCAAATGAACACTATCGGCACTAATCGCTTCATGCGCCGTATGATCATAAAGCGCCTGCACCACCGCTGCCGCCGTATTGGCTGCAACATCCTCGCCAGACACCTTGAATTGATGTCCGCGATTTTCGATTTCAACGCCTAATCGGCGTTCAATCTGGCGAAGGTTTTCGTCGAATTGACCACAAAGATTGGCTAGGCGATCGTTATTACTCGGCTCAAGAGCAAAGGAGCAATCCACTTTCATGAAGCCATCGCCGTCACCAGCTCACCCCTTAACGAGTTAGGCATTGCCTCGGTAATCATTACGTCTACAAAATGGCCGATTAATCGGCGGTGCCCCGGGAAATTCACCACCCGATTATTCTGTGTCCGGCCGCGAATCTCATGGGCATTGCGCCTAGAAACACCATCTACCAACACTGATTCCACCTGCCCGACCATGGCCTGACTGATCGCCTGGCCGTTTTGATCCAGCAGCGCCTGAAGGCGTTGTAAGCGTTCTTTTTTCTCTTCCCGCGGCGTAGCGTCCGGCAGCTGGGCTGCCGGCGTACCCGGGCGTTTTGAGTAAATGAAGCTAAACGACTGATCAAAACCCACTTCGCGCACCAGTTCCATGGTGTCTTCAAAGTCGCGCTTCATCTCACCGGGGAAGCCGATAATAAAATCCGAAGACAACGTAATATCCGGACGGGCCGCACGCAGCTGTTTCACTAAATCCAAAAAATGCTCACGGGTGTGATTACGCTTCATCAGCGCCAGCACATTGTTTGAGCCGGACTGCACCGGCAGATGCAAGTGATTGACCAGCTCGGGCACCTCGGCATAGGCATCCACCAGTGCCTGATTAAAATCAAGCGGATGAGACGTTGTAAACCGAATGCGATCAATGCCTTCAATGGCAGCCACATAATGAATCAGCAGCGCTAAATCTGTGCGATCCCCATCCTCGTTCAATCCGTCGTATCCATTCACGTTCTGTCCAAGCAAAGTGACCTCGCGCACGCCCTGCTCGGCCAGTTCGGCACACTCGGCAAGCACGCTTTCAAAGGGCCGGCTAATTTCTTCGCCGCGCGTGTAAGGCACCACACAGAAGCTGCAGTATTTACTACAGCCTTCCATAATCGAGACAAACGCCGTCGGGCCTTCCGCTTTCGGCTCCGGCAGACGGTCAAATTTCTCAATTTCAGGAAAGCTCACATCAACCACAGCCCGTTTGGAAGCCTGCGCGCGCTTGACCATATCCGGGAGCCGGTGCAACGTTTGTGGGCCAAAGACCATATCGACAAAAGGCGCACGCTCTACAATGGCAGCGCCCTCTTGACTTGCCACGCAGCCGCCCACGCCAATCAACAGATCGGGTCGCTCAGTTTTAAGCTCCCGCCAACGACCCAACTCGGAAAAGACTTTTTCCTGTGCTTTTTCTCGAATAGAACAGGTGTTGAGCAAAATAACGTCTGCCGCTTCCGGCGTTGTCACCCGCTCGTACCCACCTTCAGCTCCCAGAATATCCACCATACGCGCAGAGTCGTACTCATTCATTTGGCAGCCGTGTGTGCGAACGTAAACCTTTTTTGTCATACCGCGAAGAATACTAGCCGATGGCAGTGGCGACAACGTGATCTTTAGCGCCCGTAGACATCTTCAAGCCGGGTGATGTCGTCTTCACCCAAATAGCTGCCCGACTGCACCTCGACAAGCTCCAGTGGAATCATGCCGGGGTTTTCCAGTCGATGCACCGTACCCAGCGGAATGTAGGTCGATTCATCTTCGCTCAACAAAAACGATTCTTCACCACGCACAACCTTTGCCGTGCCGCGCACAACCACCCAGTGCTCCGCACGGTGATGATGCTGCTGCAGTGACAATCGGCACCCGGGATTTACGATGATGCGTTTAACCTGAAACCGACCCGCCACGATTAAAGATTCATAACTGCCCCAGGGCCGATGCACCTGACGGTGTTCGCTCGCCTCGCCACGCCCCATCTGCTGTAACTGACTGACGACCTGCTTTACATCCTGCACGCTCTTCC
>JAGXLT010000190.1 GCA_018334525.1 Gammaproteobacteria bacterium | reverse complement strand
AGATGACCGTCAGATTTAAGAACGATTCGGCCACCCTCAGCGCTTAGCCCCGAGGCCTCGATTTTACCGGTATGATTAACAGCGCCGCGCGTCAGCTCATCCATCCCCTGCGCTGTCATAATCACCGCGCCGTCAGCCACCTGAATAACGCCGCCATTATCAATGGCCGCATCCAGCGCGCCTTTTTCCACCTTAAAGCTGACTAAGCCGGTATCGCCCAACGTTAGCTCTACAGCCTGTGCTGCGGCCATTGCCACCGTGCCGGCCGGCGCCTCAATGGTGCCACGATGCTCTATGGTGGGCGCCACCAATGCCAGATACCCGCCTTCAGCAATATTAATTTCGCCTTCAGCAACAATGCCGGCACCTGAGCCACCGGCAAAGCGCATGCGATCAGCCAAAAAGTCGGCATCCGCAATATCCAGCGTAGAAGCCACTAAACTGCCGGCATCTATCCGGCTGCCGCTGGCAAAATGAATGCCGGCCTGGTTAATTAGCGCCACCTGCCCGTTCGCGCTCAGCGAGCCAAAGATCTGGCTAGGACGCCCGCCAACAACACGATTTAACGCGGCACTGTCAGCCCCGGGCTGAACAAACTCAACATGCGCATCCTGCCCTATCGAAAAGTTCTGCCACTCTGTAATCAGCCGATCACTGCCCTGCGTAATCGTCATAACCTGGCCATTACGCGCGATGGTGGCATTACCCGCAGTCACCCGCTCGCCGCCTGGCAAAGTATCTGGCGCAGGCGCTGCTTTACCCCATTGGCTGGCTAAACCCGCTGCCGCAACGGTTCCAGAGACCATGGCGATGCGAGCAGCACGATGTAGGGCGGTTATCGGCATACTGTTTATAACCTCACGACTGCTTGCAACCAGGCACGCTGCTCATCGGCGCGCCCGTCGCTGTTGTTTCCGTTAATATCGCGACCCGGGTTGTCGCCGATCGTGGTAGCCAGAGTCAGACTAACGGTGAGCCAGTCATCACGGGTCAAACGGAGCCCTATGCCGGCACCATCAATCTGATAAGTGTTATCACCGGTGGCGGTGTCGAGCTCAAATCCGTCAGGTATATTTTTGTTCACACGCACCCATGCCGAGTCATAAAACGCGGACAATCGAACCGAACCCAGATCAATAAGATCGTCCGGCAGCTGATAGCGCAATTCAGCGCGCAGAAGATGCCCCTGATCAGCCGACGCTTCGCCGCCCGGATAGGCACGAACGCCGCTTGAACCGCCGGGCTGGAAACTTTGTGAAGAGTCAAGATTCTCCTGCGCCCATTGCCCCCGCAGCTCGGTGTAAAGGGTTATGGGGCGACCGCCCAGCGACTGAAGTCGCGAAAGGCTGTATTCAATCTTGCTGAAACTGCCTTCGGTGCCCAGCTCATCACCCTGCGGCTGATTATTGACTAGCGCGGGTAAATCCAGGCTGCCCCAGATTGGTGATAGCGACACGTTGGTTCGGCCAGCCGGCCCGAAGAAGCGATCTGTGTGATCCGCAGAAAGACTGAGCCCGCCAAAACTAACCTGTTTATCACTGTAGGCCACATCATCGATGCGATCTTCAAGATCTTCCCAAGTCCACTCCAGTCCGAAGTTGACATTGGTCTGCTGGGAGCGAATCAGGGGGTAGGAAAGTGCAACACCCGTTGAGGTGGAGCTGCCATCCAGTTCGCTTGAGCTATCGAGATTAATGACATCGTAATCCATCTGCGATAGCGAGAAATCCGCCGTCAAGCCGCTGGGGCCGAGCGGGTATTTATAGTTCAGCTGACCAAGCGCCAGCCCTTCTGCCGCTGTTACGGCCAGAGTCGCTTGATCCCCTACGCCCGTAAAATTATTGAGATTGCCGGTAAAACCTGCGCGCTCGCGCCCCGTGCTCCGGCTACCGAAGTTACTGGCGTTTAATCCGGCAGCAAACAGCGGACCTTCACGCACACTTAACAGGATATGAGAGCTGCCCTCAGCTTCACCCGGCTCCAGCCGAGCCAGGGCGTCAATTCCGGGCAGGTCATTAATCAGCAGTATGGCCCGGTCAAGGTCAGCCTGACGAATCGGCTCCCCGGCCGGAATCAGCGCTGTCAGGATGGCACCCAGGCGCTCTGGGTCAATTCGTAGCGGACGACTTCCGACCGGCTCAATTCGAAATGCCCGGCCCTGAATATCCAACCGTCCGGGAATAATCTCTATCGTAATAATGCCATTGGTAACGTCTTGCTCCGGCAGAAAGGCACGGGCCAGCACCCAGCCTTCCTCTTTAAGGTGCCTTGTGACGCGTTCGGCTAATGCCTGAAGACCGGCAAAATCAAGCTCACGCCCTATTGCCTCAGCAACAACCGCTTCCAGACCGGCCGACTCCACCAGATCGGTGGCACCCGTGAACTCGACTTCAGTGACCTCAACCGTTACATCGCCGATGCCGGTAAGCTCCGGCAGCGGTGCCTGTTCATCCGGCGCAACAAGGGGTGCGGGCTCGGGCTGCTGCAACGCCTCTTCCTGCCGAAGAATCGACCCTGCATCGACATCGGCCGGGCGTGCTTGAGCCCAAATAACGGTAGGAGCGGCACATACCATGACTGTGGCGGCCAGCCCCAAACCAACCCTTGTGAGCATGACCGTTGATCCTCCTGATTACACGCGTCCACACCCCCTCAGGATATCCACTCGTGCACCCGGATCAACGGACAAATTTCGATAAATATCTGATAAAACTGACTTTATCCGACAAAAACCGACATCTTGGATTTAGCCCGCTTTCTGCGCCGCCGCCAATGCTTGCTCAACATCTGCCAAAATATCGTCAATATGCTCGATACCCACCGATATGCGAACCATATCCCGACTCACCCCGGCCGTTGCCAGTTCTTCATCATTCAGCTGCCGATGCGTGGTTGTTGCCGGATGACACGCCAGGGATTTGGCATCACCAATATTCACCAAACGCGTGACCAGCTGCAGCGCATCAATAAACTGAGCGCCGCCCACTTCGCCCCCGGCAATGCCAAAACTCAAAATGCCCCCGGCATTACCACCCATATATTTTTGTACTAGCGGGTAATAAGGGCTGGTTGGCAGCCCGGCGTAATTCACCCAGTTCACACC
>JAGXLT010000189.1 GCA_018334525.1 Gammaproteobacteria bacterium | reverse complement strand
CTGCAGCGCTTTATTGCTGAAGGCGGGCGTAAAATTGACCGCTGGTATGCCGAGCTTGATCAGCGTACCGCTGACTTATCCGATCGACAGACCCTGTTTGTTAACGTGAATACGCCAATGGAGCGTGATGCGATGGAACAAAAACTCAACCCCACCGCCAACGATTGCGGCCATGATGCGCCCTCACTTCCCGTTGAAGAGGCGCTGGCACGCATACTCAATGCGGTTACCCCCATTACCGGACGCCACCGGCTGGCCCTGCGCAGTGCACTGGGCCAGGTACTGGCTGAGCCGATTACGGCGCCGGCCCCGGTGCCTGCGCATGATAATTCAGCGATGGATGGTTATGCCGTGCGTACCGCTGATGCGACGCAGCCCACGCTGAAACTGGTAGGCAGTGCCTTTGCCGGACATCCGTTTACCGAGACGCTCGGCATCGGCGAATGCGTACGGATTATGACCGGGGGCGTTGTGCCGGCGGGTGCCGATGCCGTGGTCATGCAGGAGCGCGTAGAACGCGATGATGACACGGTGATTGTTAAGCAATGGCCAAATTCGGGTGAAAACATTCGCCGCG
The DNA here is from genome assembly GCA_018334525.1 of Gammaproteobacteria bacterium. Lineage (GTDB taxonomy): Bacteria > Pseudomonadota > Gammaproteobacteria > Nitrococcales > Nitrococcaceae > Spiribacter. The sequence goes on along the minus strand of JAGXLT010000189.1, from coordinate 2,531 downwards.
CGGGCGAGGATTTACAAACCGGCGATACCATCCTGCCGGCAGGGCGGCGCATTACCGCTGCTGACTTAGGCCTGATTGCCTCAACCGGACGCACCGAAGTACCAACCCAGCGCCCTTTGCGCGTTGCCTTTTTTTCTACCGGCGATGAATTGCGCAGCCTGGGTCAGGTACTCGAGCCCGGGCAGATTTATGACAGCAACCGCTATACGATTTACGGCATGCTCAAAAACCTGCACATCGATATTATCGATCGTGGCGTGGTGAAAGATGACGAAGCGGCACTTACCCAAGCATTAGATGAATGCGCGGCAGACGCAGATGTCGTGCTCACCTCCGGGGGCGTTTCCGTCGGTGAAGCCGACTACATGGTCAAGCTGCTTCGCGCCCATGGCGAGCCGCATTTTTGGAGTATTGCGATGAAACCCGGGCGGCCACTCACGTTCGGCCGGTATCGGCAGGCCTGGTATTTCGGCTTACCGGGTAATCCCGTGTCTGTCATGGCAACCTTCGCCCAAATGGTCAGCCCGGCGTTGCGCAAACTTGCCGGAGAAAACCCGCCCTATCAGGCCCCGCGCTTTACGCTGCCTTGTCTGTCTGATTTAAGGAAAAGACCCGGGCGGCAGGAGTTTCAGCGCGGCCGAATCATTACCACCGAATCTGGAGAGCGAGCCGTTGAAAGCGTGGGTCATCAGGGTTCCGGCGTTTTACGCTCTATGAGCCTGGCCAATTGCTTTATTGTGCTGCCAGCAGACGCACAAGATCTGCCCGCTGGCAGTCAGGTAGAGGTAGAGCCGTTTACTCTAACGTGATGTCGCCCTCGATCTTTTGATCGACATTCACACCTGCCACCTCAAGCCTGACCACGGCTTTGAGGGACTCATTGCCGCTCAGCTTGCCGCTTTCTACGCCCTCGCGCACGGCTGCTTCAATCTCTCGCTGCGCCGTAATACCCACTTTTTTTAGAAATTTACGCACACTTAAGTTAAGCGCTTCTTCGTTCATTTTTTATCCACCAATGTAAGACATTTCAATTTTTCGGGTATCGATCGGTTTGGTGTCATGCGTGCGCACTTCTGAATACCGATCGACACGCTTTGACCAAATCTGCCGCAGGGTCTGTTCAATCTCCTGTTCCGATGCGCCCGCGCGTAACCGATCGCGTAAATCATGCCCGGCACTGGCAAACAAACAGGTGTACAGCTTACCTTCCGCCGATAGCCGTGCGCGACTGCAATCGCCGCAAAATGGCTGGGTGACCGAGCTGATCATGCCGACCTCGCCACTGCCGTCCGCGTAGCGATAGCGCTCCGCTACTTCGCCGCGATAATTGGGTGCCACCGGCTCAATCGCCCACTCAGCTGCGATGCGCTCAACCACCTCTTTCGACGGCACCACCTGATCGAGCCGCCAGCCGTTGCTATTGCCGACATCCATATATTCAATAAAGCGCACGATATGCGGGCTGCCACGAAAATGAGCGGCCATCGGCACGATGTCCTGATCGTTCACGCCACGTTGAACCACCATGTTGATCTTAATGGGGGCAAGACCCACGGCCTCGGCATTCGCAATACCTTCAAGCACCTGCGCCACCGGGAATCCCACGTCGTTCATCGCCTTGAAGACCGCATCATCAATACCATCCAGGCTGACTGTAATGCGGTTCAGCCCGGCATCTTTCATGCGCTGCGCTTTTTCACGCGTCAGCAACGAGGCGTTCGTGGTCAGACTGATGTCTTCAACGCCGCTAATGCCAGCCAACTGCTCAATCAGTTGCTCAATATCCCGCCGAATGAGCGGCTCACCGCCAGTCAGGCGCAATTTGCGCACGCCTAAGCCAACAAAAACACGCGCTAGCTGCGTAATCTCCTCAAAACTCAGCAGATCACGCCGCGGCATAAATGCATGGTTCGCGCCAAACAAAGCCTTGGGCATGCAGTAGCTGCAACGAAAATTGCACCGATCAGTCAAGGAAATGCGCAAATCCCGCAATGGCCGGTCTAAGCGATCCACCACTGGTTCAGCTGACATGACTCACACTCCTGCTCCGGGTAGCGTTTCTCCCTGCAAATAAACCTCGCTGCCATCAGCGTAGCGCTCGCGCTTCCACACCGGCGCAGTCTTCTTAAGCGTATCAATCGCATAGCGGCCCGCATTAAACGCATCGGCCCGATGGGCTGAACGCACCACCACCACCACACTCAGCTCGCCCACCTGCAGGCGACCGGTTCGATGCCGGATCACACACGAGAGCACATCAAACTTTTCCAGGGTCTCCGCTTCCACCTCGGCCAATGCTTTTTCTGCCAGTGGCTCATACGCGGAATACTCAATCGCTGTGACCGACTTGCCATCATGATGCCGCCGCACCGTACCGCCGAACACCACAAACGCACCGGCATCGGGCGAGTCGGTTTGCGCAAGCAGCTGTTCGATATCGATGACATCTGCACCGATGTGATCCATTATTGCCATCCATCAGTTGACCATTCAGGACGATCAAGATGCCGTCGAGAGACCCTGTCTGTCCA
>JAGXLT010000188.1 GCA_018334525.1 Gammaproteobacteria bacterium | reverse complement strand
CTTAATGCTGACCGCTATTGCAGGTGCCCAAACGGGATATATGGATCGCTCAGGCTTTAATGAGTCCGGCAGTCAGGCGGCCGCCCTTCAGCAAATTAAAAGCCGCCAGTTAGATAGCATTGAAAGTCGATTAGGAATGCGGCTTGAGCATCGTTTTGAGACTGCTCATCAGACTTGGGCACCCCATATTGAGCTGATGTGGCTGCATGACTTTGAAGCGCAAAATACACCGCTTATCGCCAGTTTTAACGGCGATACAATCGGGCCACTGCGTTACACACTTACAGATCCCGCACGCGATGCAAATACCCTGCTCGTTGATGTTGGGGTTAGTACGCAAATTGGCGAGCAAATGGCATTGCGGTTTAGCTATAACGGCCGTTTTAATGACCAGCTCAGGCAGGACAGTGCGAGCCTCGACTTTTTATTGCGCTTTTAATCAAGCGAATTTTACAAAACCCCCAGTATCCAGCCCTCCACCCGCGCAGCCGCCAGCACATCAGGCGCTAAGTCAGGGGTCAGATAGCGCGTAAGCTGACCCGTCTGATCAACTTCGCTTAGCCATGTTGCGGTAACAAATGCATCATGCTGATCAGGGGTTCTTGTGCCGCGTGGATAATCAGCACTCCACAGCGAGGGGTAAATTTCCGAGATTGCCGACTTGCCGGCCGGAATCTGCCAGCCATCAAACGGCCAGAAATGCAATTGCTCAGGAAATTGCTGGCGCAGCTTTAATAGCCACGGCAATCCTGCATGAGTCGACTTCGCTACCGATCCCGGCACATCAAAATGAAATACCGATTTTGCGCGAGTGCGTTGCTCACAAAGGCGTCGCCAAAGTGCCTGTCCCCCACGCTGCGCACCGCGCCCTACTAACCCCTTACGAATGGCATCAACTGTGATATCCGGAGCATCGGTTGGCCAATGCGCATGAAAATCGACTAAGAAACCCGGCCAATCCAAAGGTAATGAATGACGCTCGAAATACGCCAAAGGGAAAGAAAAACCATGATCAATACCGATGATAACCGGAGAGCCTGCCGTTAGCTGATTGGCAAGCCATTCAAACACTCCGCGGCGCGACCAGTATTTTCGGCGAGTGTTTAGCGGCGGCAGTATCTCTTGCGCGGTGCTGAGGCTTTTGGTTTGGTAAATGCGCAGACCCGGCAAGCCGGCGTCAGCTGTTTTAGCACCCGAGTAATCGATGCCGATATGGCGTACAAAAGTTTCAGGCGCGTTGTGACTCATAACCTTGCACCCTATACTAGTTTGCGGGTAGATAAGGGATTGATGTTAATGCAGGACGTTCTGATTCTAGAGGACGAAACAGACCTTCGCGACACCATGGTCGAGTTCATGGAATCCATGGGGCATTCATCCTCAGGCGTTGGATCTGTTGAAGAAGCAGAGAAATGGCTGGAGCAACACGATGCACGCGTACTCGTCGTTGATTTAACGCTACCGGGAGAAAACGGGCTTAGCTGGTTACGACGCCGCCCAGATCTTAAAGGGCGTGGCATTATTATGGTAACCGCTTCAGGATCAGATAATGAACGCGTTGCCGGCCGGCTTGCTGGCGCAGACAGTTACTTTGTCAAGCCAGTCAACTTGGTTGAGCTTGGCATGAGCATAAAAAACCTAACCGAACGGCTGAAGTATGCCAAAGCCTGGCAACTGGATTCACTGACCTGGAAGCTGACCTCACCTGATGGTAATACGATAAAATTGACGTCATCAGAGCGGCTGTTTATGGAAGCGCTCGCGGTTACACCCGGGTTAGCGGTTAACCGGCACGACATTATCCGCCGACTGGGTGAGGATCCAAAGGTTTATGATCAGCGCAGACTTGAGATTTTAGTGCGACGGCTTCGAAGCAAAATCACTGAATCCCTACACTGCGATCCACCCATCTCGACAGCCCGTTCGGTTGGCTATGCGTTTACCGACGATCTGGACTGGGTTGAATAGCGGCGGTATCACCTTCAGGCAACCAGAGCGTAAATGTGCTGCCCTGGCTAGGGTGACTGACAACGGTCACCTCTCCACCATGTGCATTCATAATTTGACGGGTAAAATATAAACCGATGCCCAGCCCCCGGCTGCTGGTATTCTCCGAGGCACGATAGTGCTTATCAAAAACCTTAGCCTGCTCTGCATCCGGGATACCGGGCCCGCTATCCGTTACCCCTATACCGACCCTGCCATGATCACGAACCGTTCGCACCTGCACCACGGCAGCTTCAGGCGAGTATTTAGCGGCATTATCAATCAGGTTATACAGTGCCGTACCCAGTAGCACTTCGTCTGCCGATACGATTAATGCGTCTGCTTTGCAGTCAATGGGCTGCTCGATATGCAAGCGATCTGGCGCAAGCATTTCAGGCAACCAAACAGATAAATCGATCGGCTGCACGGCAAGATTCGCCTCTCCATCCTGCAGCCGATCGCTCTGTAGCCACTGCTCAAAAAGGTTTTGTAGACGTAAGGCTGCCCGCTCAATCATTTCAAGACGCCGAGTTGGGTCTTTATCTTGTAGGTGACTCATCCGACCCAGTTGTGCCTGATTAACGATAATCGCCAGAGGGTTGCGAAACTCATGTGCGATTAATGCGCCAAATTCAACATAGCGCTCAAAAATGGCGCGCTCACGCGTTAGTGCAGATTCTAATGCCGCCGTACGTTCGCTAACTGTTTCCTCCAACCGTTGCTCAGAGTCACGAAGCACCTCTACCAACTCGGTCTGTGCAAGCAAGGCACGATCTTGTGCTGACTCGCGAGCACGTCGCTCGGCATTAATTCGATCCGCAAGCGCAAAAGACAGCAACAACATGTCCAGCAAAGAACCCACTTGAAGCAAATTTGACGTCAATACATTTGTAGGAACCAGGCCAAAATTTCGTGCCGCTTGAACGGAAACCGCCGCTAATAAGACTGCCCATGCCAGCAACAAAAAGCGCGCACCCAGGTGCCCACGGCAATAACTCCAAACGCTCACGCCAATTAAAACGGGGCCTATGATCACGCCAAGACCGCTGAGCAGCCCTACGCCAATGCGCACAGGTACGTCAAAGAGCGGAAATAAGGCAATCAGTCCGAAGGCGGAGGCAATTACCAGCAACAACCAATCA
>JAGXLT010000187.1 GCA_018334525.1 Gammaproteobacteria bacterium | reverse complement strand
CCATGGTCTCTAAAATAAAAACTTTGGTTGAGGTTTCGGCCATCGAGGCCACATCCAATCCGGCCTCACGGGTTGAAACGGCTACGTATTTGGCCACAGAGCCAAACCCCGGGCAGGTATCGGTAACAGGCAGGTCGTTATCCACCGTTTTGGGCACGCCGATACAGGTAATCGGGTAACCCAGCGCCTGACCTAATTGCGAGACCTTATGCGCGGTATCCTGCGAATCTCCGCCCCCGTTGTAAAAGAAATACCCGATGTCATGCGCCTTAAACACCTCAATCAGGCGCTCATACTCCGCGCGATTTTCTTCAAGCCCTTTGAGCTTATAGCGCGCTGAACCAAAGGCGCCCGCCGGGGTATGGCGCAATGCGCGTATGGTGTCGGCAGATTCTGCACCGGTATCGATCAGTGTTTCATGCAGCGCACCGAGGATACCGTTTTTGCCCGCATAAACCGTGCCAATCTGATCAGGGTGTTCACGGGCAGCTTCGATCACCCCGCAGGCACTGGCATTAATGACCGCAGTCACCCCACCAGACTGGGCATAAAAGGCATTTCGTACGCTCATCGACTCATTACTCCCATTAACCGGAGCCTGAGTTTAGCAAAGGTAATCGCGTGTGAGCGGTGCGGCATCTTTTTGTTGGCTGATCTGAAAATGAAAAACCACCAAATCGCCCCAGCGAAACGCGCCCTCACAGGCCGCCAGATAAAACTCCCATAAACGACAAAAGCGCTCACCTTTCGCCTCAACCATGGCTTTGCGTGCTTGCTGAAACCGACTGAACCAATGCGCTAGTGTTTGTGCATAATGCAGCCGCAGCACCTCAACATCCGTAATCACCAGACCCTGTCGCTCGATGGCGGCCGTTACCTCTGACATCGCGGGAATATAACCCCCTGGAAAAATATAACGCCGAATCCAGGGGTTGGTCACCGTTGGCGGCCCTGAGCGCCCGATGGTGTGAATCAAAGCCAGCCCGTCGGGTGTCAGATGCTTCTGCAGTTCTCGAAAGAAACGCCGGTAATAGCGCACGCCTACGTGCTCAAACATGCCCACACTGACAATACGATCAAACTGCTCCGGTACATCACGATAATCTTGCAGCCGAATGTCTACCTGCTCAGTCAAACCCCGCTTGCGAACACGCTCACGGGCAACGCGCGCTTGCTGCTTGGATAAGGTTAATCCCACGACTTTTGCACCCGCCTGTTTGGCCAGCTCAATGGCAAGCCCGCCCCAGCCGCAGCCGATATCCAAAACACGCTGCCCGGGTTTTAAACACAGCTTTTTACGAATTAACGCGCGCTTTGCCGCCTGTGCGGTGTCCAGGTCTGTAACCCCCGGTGGCCAATAAGCACACGAGTACTGCAGATCGTCATCTAAAAATGCCCGAAACAGCTGCTCATCCAGGTCGTAGTGATGCGCCACATTGCGCTGACTGACTGCGCGTCGATTCCATTGCTGCAGCGGCCGCCACAGCATTTGCAGCGCGTTCTGCAAGGGGCCGGGCGGCTGATCAGGAAAGTTGCGCATGAGCACATTGATCAGCGCCCGTAAATCGGGCGTACTCCAGGCACCATCCAAATAGCTTTGACCCAGCATGAATTGCGGATCTATCAGCACCCGACGCAAAACGCGCGAGTTGTGGAGATCAAACACCGCTAAGGGGCTGCCTGTGCCGAATGACGCAACCCGGCCGCTCGGGTATTTAACCTTTAACGCACCTTCACGGATGCGTTGATTGAGCACTGCTTCCAGCATTTTCCCCTCCGATTTCAGCCATCAGGTGAATGCTTGTGCCTTAAACAGTTACCATTCATAACAACTCAAGTCACCTATTTGGTATGCACTTCATGCTCAATTACGCAACGCTCCAACGGCTCATCGGGATTGCGCTGCTTCGCGAGGGCCCGCAAAACCTGCCCGCCTCACAAAATCTGATGTTTGTGCTGGCGCTGGCTACCGCTGCTATTAATTACCCCGGTATTGTTCTGTACACGCCAGATGCGCAACCGCTGCTGCAGCTCGGGCTCTTACTCGGCTTTAACGCGGCGTTTGTCTATATCGCACTGGCACTGCGCAACTTACGCCCCCGCTTCGTGCAAAGCATGTCGGCATTGTTTGGCACCGATGCGCTGATTTCGGCGGTGGCACTGCCGGTGTTGTTTCTACTGGGCCCACCGGTCGCCGGCGAGGCAGGTGCCGGCAGCGGTGTCGCCGCTATTGCGTTTTTATTATTGCTGGTCTGGAACATTGCCGTTGTGAATCATATTTTGCGCCAAGCGCTTGATGTCAGTCGGTTTATTGGGCTGCTTATTACGCTGGGCTATATCTTCGGTGCCAGCGTGTTTGTGTTTATGGTGACTGGCGCGTGAGCCATATCCACATCCTTGGTATTGGCGGCACGTTTATGGCGGGGCTTGCTGTGCTGGCGCGCGAAGCAGGTTATACCGTCACGGGGCAGGATGCCGGTGTTTACCCACCGATGAGCGATGTCCTTGCCGCCGCCGGTATTGCCGTTGAGAAGGGATACGCCGATAGCGCGGCCATGCACACAGCCGATACGATTATCGTGGGCAATGCGCTATCCCGCGGCAACCCAGCCGTCGAGGCACTGTTAGAGGCGGGCTTGCCCTACACCTCCGGCCCGGCATGGTTGGCCCAGTACATCCTGCCTGGTCGCTGGGTGATCGCCGTCGCCGGCACACATGGCAAAACCACCACCGCCAGCCTGATCGCTTGGCTACTGGAAGCTGCCGGCCTGAACCCCGGGTTTCTAATCGGCGGTCAGCCCGGCAACTTTACCGGGTCAGCTCGCCTGGGCAACGCGCCGTTTTTTATCCTCGAAGCGGATGAGTACGATACGGCGTTTTTTGATAAACGATCTAAATTTATTCACTTCAATCCGCGCACCCTGGTTCTGAACAATCTTGAATTCGATCATGCGGACATCTTCGCCGATCTTGCAGCAATAGAGCGGCAATTTGCGCTATTACTACGCAATGTGCCCGGCAGCGGAAAGATCTTTTATAACCCCGATTCAGAAGCGCTGGCCCGGGTGCTGGAGCAAGGCTGCTGGAGCGAACGAGCACCCATTCAATTAGATACGCCCTTTACTCCGCCGCTGCCCG
>JAGXLT010000013.1 GCA_018334525.1 Gammaproteobacteria bacterium | reverse complement strand
CGTAATCATCGAGCAGTGCCGCATGCCCGCCAGTCACTGGTAAGGTGCCTATCGGCTGGAAACGTCGACCAATGCCAGAGAAAGCTTCCAACGCACGCTGAATCGGCGCGTCTGCTACACCCAGTGCGCGCGCAATGCCAATTGCTGCCAACGCATTGAGTACGTTATGCCGCCCCGGCAAGTTCAGCGTAACGGGTAAATCATCATGGCCAGCGCTCACCACGGTAAATCGCGTTTGCGATCCGGCGGCGCTTAACCCGGTTGCCCGCACATCGGCCTCTGCGCTAAAGCCATACGTCATCGTCGGGCGAGCCAACTCACTCATCATGACTTTTAGAACCGGGTCGTCTTCACACAACACGGCCAGCCCATAAAAAGGCAGATGGTGAACAAATTCCACAAACGTGGCACGTAAACGATCAAAATCACCGCCATACGTATCGAGGTGGTCAGCGTCTACATTGGTAATGACTGCCATCATCGGGTTGAGGTGCAGGAAGGAAGCGTCGCTTTCGTCAGCCTCCGCAACCAGGTATCGCCCGGTGCCCAGGCGCGCATGACTTGCTGCGCTGTTGAGTCGGCCCCCAATCACAAAAGTGGGATCCAAATCAGCTTCACCCAGAATACTGGCGATCAGACTCGTTGTTGTGGTTTTCCCATGCGTACCCGCAACCGCAATACCAAACCGAAAGCGCATAAGCTCCGCAAGCATTTCAGCCCGCCGCACCACCGGGATTCGTTGTGCTCTAGCTGCAGCCACCTCGGGGTTTTCATCACCCACGGCGGTAGAGATAACAAGCGCATCCGCGCCGGCCAGTTGAGAAGCATCATGACCAATAAATACCGTCGCACCCAACTCACTGAGCCGCTCAGTGACTGCATTTTCTCGAAGATCGCTACCGGATACGGCATAACCGAGATTTAATAACACCTCAGCAATACCGCCCATTCCGGCGCCACCAATCCCCACAAAATGCAGCCGCCTAACCTGGCCCATCGCGCCGGGTGCGCCCTGCTCAAGCTGGTAGGACACTGGCGCTTTCATGCTGCCACCGCCAGGCACTCATCTGCTACGCGTTCAGCCGCTCGTGGCTGTGCCAGGCGTTGCGCCCGACAAGCCATTTCCGCTAACTGGTTCCGATCGGCTAATAGTCGCTGCAAGCAGTCGAACACCGCGTCAGGCTCAAGCTGAGCATCCGGCATCAACTCAGCTGCCCGGGCGTTTACCAAAAACTGCGCGTTGGCGGTTTGGTGGTCATCCACGGCATGTGGAAACGGCACCAGCAAAGCGGGCACACCCGCGGCCGCCAGTTCGGATACAGTTAACGCCCCGGCGCGAGCCACCACAAGATCGGCCCAGTCATAAACTGTCTGCATGTCTGCAATAAATACGCGAACGTCGGCATCGACGCCGGCCGAGGCATAAGCAGCACGAGCTTCAGAAACTGTTCGCTCACCCGCTTGATGAACAATCTCAGGGCGCTGATCCGCCGGCCATTTAGCAAAGGCAGCGGGCATCACCTGATTTAAACTGCGCGCTCCGAGGCTTCCACCCAAAACCAGCACACGTGGCGGCTGATGGCCCCGAGCGGCATACCTTACCTCCGGGTCATCATGTCGCGTCAGCTCACTTCGAATCGGGTTGCCGGTGTCAAGGACATCGGTTGCCTGCGGAAACTCAGCATGCAGGCCGGTTAGAACTCGCACCGCCAGGCGCGATAACCAGCGATTCGTCATGCCCGCAATCGCATTTTGTTCATGAATAACCAGCGGCCGACGTAAAAGCCATGCCGCCAGACCCACAGGGCCTGCAACATATCCGCCCATACCCAGAACAACGCGCGGTTGATACCGGCGCAGCAGCATGACCGCACCAATCAACGCGCGCATAATGCGCCAGGGCGCCAGCAACCAACCGAACAAACCGTTGCCGCGCAGCCCGCGAATCGATAGCGGCGCAAAAGGCACGCCGGCTTCAGGTATCACGCGTGATTCCAGTCCATACGGCGTACCCACCCAGATCACCGGAATATCCCTCGCCTTAAGCGCATCAGCCACCGCCAGCCCGGGAAAGACATGGCCACCCGTACCACCCGCTGCAATAAGTACAGGCCGAGCGTTCATCTCGACCTCCTGCGATTCAGATCGCTTGCCGCACGCTGGCTCACTCGGCGCTCATAGTCCACCCGCAAAACCAGCCCCAACACCGCCGCAGTCATTACCAGACTGCTGCCCCCGTAGCTCATTAACGGCAGCGTTAGCCCTTTTGTTGGCAGCAGCCCCAGATTAACGCCCATGTTGACGAACGCCTGGAAGCCCAGGCTAACGGCCACTCCATAGGCCAGCAGGCCACCAAACGGACGACTCGCCTGAAAACTTGCAGAGCCAATGGCACAGATTCGTAACATTAAAAATGTGTAAAGGCCGATCACGACAACCATGCCAAGCAAGCCAAATTCCTCAGCAAGCACGGCAAACAGAAAGTCGGTATGCGCCTCGGGAAGATAGAAAAGCTTTTGCACGCTATTGCCAAGACCAACCCCGAACCACTCTCCCCGGCCTACCGCAATCAGTGATTGTGTTAACTGAAACCCCGTATCAAAGGGATCCGCCCACGGATCCCGAAAAGCCGTCAGGCGCTCTAAACGGTAAGGTGCGGAGACCACCAGCACCGTGCCAAGTGCCAGCACCGCAACGGCAAGCAGCAAGAAAACACCCAGGGATATGCCGGCAACAAACAACATACTGCCGAGCGTGACTGCCAACACTACAAGCGCGCCAAAATCAGGCTGCGCGAGCAATAAAACGCCAGCCATCGCCATCAGAACAGCCGGGGCGACTAATGCGCTCAGCGACAGTGCCCCTTTTTCTCCCTGGCGCACTAAGTGCGCAGCAAGATAGATAATAAATCCGACCCTAGCGACCTCGGAGACCTGCAGATTGATCACGCCAACGGGCAACCAGCGGGTTGCGCCATTAATCTCTTTACCAACGCCAGGCACAAGTACTAAAACCAGTAAAAATATCGAGCCGAGCAAGATGAATGGTGCCCATTGCCGTAACCTATCCAACGGCATAAGTAGAGCGGTGGTCATCGCCACCCCTGCCGGTAACAAAAACAAAAGCTGACGAATGAGATAGTGCGTTGCCTGACCGTTTTCTTGCTGACCGATTGCCAGCGATGCAGATCCCATCATCACAATGCCGATGCCAAGCAAAAGGCCAATAGTCAGGATCAAAAGCCCGTCGTGATCGGCACCCAAAGGGGTACGACGACTCAACATGGCCTCCAGCCTTGGATAGCGCATCGCCTCAGCCATCCTGATCCACCTGCTCAACCAGCGCGCAAAACTGTCGGCCGCGGTCCTGATAATCGTTAAACTGATCCAGACTCGCGCATGCCGGCGACAGCGCAATAACATCCCCGCGCTCAGAAAGCCGCAGCGCCGCTGGCACTGCATCCGCCAGTGAATCCACCCGCTGTACAACCACATGAGGCCCAAGCGCCTGCACCAGCGCACCCGCAGCTGCACCATAAACCACGGCAGCCCGCGTTTCAGGTGGTAACCCGGCAGCTAAAGGCGCAAAGTCCTGCCCTTTTCCATCACCACCTGCGAGTAAAACCATCGGGCGCCCAAGCCCTTGAATACCGGCGACAGCCGCACCCACATTGGTAGCCTTGGAGTCATTGATCCATAGCCGACCAGCATGCCAACCGAGCATTTCGCTGCGATGCGGCAGACCGCGGAAGGTTTTTAATGCGGTAATCATGGCCGCATCGGGAAATCCAGCAGCCGACCCGATTGCTAAGGCGGCCAGTGCATTCTGCACATTATGCCGACCGAGTAACGAAAGGCTTGAAACCGCCACTAATGGCGTCTGTCCCCGGCAAAGCCAGTCGCCATCCTCACGTGTAACCAGGCGGTAATCGCCGGTCTGCTCGCCAAACCAGCTTATCGGCAGGCCCGCCGGTGCCATCGCTGTTACTGTAAGATCCTGTGCATTCAGCACCGCGTGTCGCGCATTGGACAAAATACGTGCTTTTGCCGCTGCGTACGCCCGCAAGTCATCATATCGATCCAAATGATCGGCCGTGAGGTTTAGCACCGCTGAAACGACCGGCGCCAGTGAAGCGGTGGTTTCGAGCTGAAAACTTGACAACTCAAGCACATAGAGATCTGCAGTCGGCTCAGTCATTAATAAATCGAGTGCGGGTGGGCTTAAATTGCCGCCAACAGCGGCCGCCTTACCTGCACATCGGGCCATTTCGCCGACCATCGAGGTCACCGTGCTCTTACCATTAGAACCGGTAATCGCAATAACCGGGGCGTTGACTGCCTGAGCAAACAGCTCGATTTCACCGATAATTGACTGCCCGCGTTCAGCCGCGGCACGCACCTCGGGTTGCCGCGGGTCAACACCGGGGCTGAGTATTATCTGCTCGGCATCGGCCAGCATTTGCGCATCAAACCGCCCCGTAACGATGGGCACATCTGCATTTAATGATTGTAGCTCTGCCAGCCCTGGCGGATCAGCGCGCGTATCCATTACGGCAAAGTTCCGGTTTTCCGCCAGCAAATACCGAGCGCAGGCTATTCCGGACTGTCCCAGCCCGAGGATAACTGCGTCGTATGCCGGCTTCGCTACCACTGCCATCTCCATCACCGCAACTTCAACGTGGCAAGACCGACCAGAACCAGAATGACCGTGGCAATCCAGAAGCGCACAATCACTCGGGGCTCAGGCCAACCTTTTAATTCAAAATGATGGTGTAGAGGTGCCATCCGGAAGATGCGCCGACCGGTTCGCTGATACCAGAACACCTGCAGCATTACAGAGAGCGTTTCTACAACGAACACACCTCCCATAATGAATAGCACTAACTCCTGGCGCACCACCACGGCCACCATGCCCAGCGCGGCACCGAGCGAAAGCGCACCAATGTCGCCCATAAAAACCTGCGCGGGGTAGGTGTTAAACCAGAGAAACGCAAGTCCGGCCCCAATCAGCGCGCCGATAAAGACAATCAGCTCACCCGCCCCGGCAACGAAGGGAATACCTAAATAACCGGAAAAAAGCGCATTACCGCTGGCGTAAGCAAAAATGCCCAGACCACCGCCGACGAGTACCGTGGGCATGACGGCAAGTCCGTCAAGGCCATCCGTTAGATTGACCGCATTGGACGCACCCACCACAACAAGCCATGTCAGCGGAATAAACCACCATCCAAGCGGTATCACCAGGTCTTTAAAAAACGGCACAATTAATGCCGTTTCAACCGGTGCAACAGCGCTGACATAGAGAGCCAGACCGGCAAGGAGCCCCACGACCGACTGGGCAGCGAACTTCATTTTTGCGCTTAGGCCTTCGCTCCTTTTTTCTCTGATTTTGCGCCAATCGTCATATCCGCCAATGGCGCCAAATGCCAGGGTGGTCAACAACACAACCCAAACAAACCGATTACTCAAATCACCCCAAAGTAAAGTCGATACGGCAATGCCGACCAAAATAAGCGCACCACCCATCGTTGGCGTGCCGGCCTTGGAGTAATGGCTGACCGGGCCTTCCTGGCGGACATGCTGACCAACCTGATGCTGCTCAAGTGTTCGAATTAACCACGGGCCGACCAAAAGCCCGATACCCAATGCGGTCAGGGTGCCTAAAATGGCGCGAAACGTCTGATACTGCACCACATTAAAAACACTGTAGTGCCCGGCAAGCCATTCGGTCAGCAGGATCAACATGATTGACCTCCCGCGTCTGCCGAATCGCTCAATGCCATTACCACTCGCTCCATTCGGGAAGAACGAGACCCTTTAACCAGCACTCGCACCCCTTTTCCCAAGGCGTCGGTCAGGACTTTTATTAAGGCATCATGATCATCAAAACACGCCGCATTTTCTCCAAATGCCTCTGCCGCGTGAGCGCTTAACGGCCCTAACGCATACAGCCGCTTAAAACCCAAGGCGCGCGCTTCACGGCCTGCCGCTGTATGCAGCGCTTCGGCTTCAGGCCCGAGCTCGGCCATATCACCTAAAACAAGCCAGACCGGGCCGTCATATTGTGTGCTCACCGTCTGCATCGCCGCGGTCAGCGAAGCCGGATTAGCGTTATAGGTATCGTCAATCAGTTCAGATCCGGCAATTCCCGGGGTTGCAACTAAACGTCCGGCAACGGCTGCGACATTTTCAATACCGCGAACGATGGCATCGACAGGTATATCCATCGCTGCAGCGACACTGGTCGCGGCAAGCGCATTGAGCTGATTGTGCCGGCCCGGCAGTGGGACGCGAACCTCAAAGGATTGCGGGTGCTCCGGTAGCTGGATCTGTAGCTGATTATTCTCACTAATCGAGCCCACCACATCAGCCGGCAGACCCTCTAAGGAAAAACGCAGAATATGACAATGCGCTGCCTGCTGTTCCCAGAAACTCGCAAAAGGATCATCCGCGTTAATTACTGCACAGCCCTCAGCCGGCAACGCCTCGAACAACTCACCCTTGCCAGCGGCTATTGCCGACACACTGCCAAATCCAGCTAAATGCGCAGGCCCCACGTTATTGACTAACCCAACGCGAGGGCGCACCCAGCTGGCAAGTAAGCTGATGTCTCCCGGCCGTGCGCAACCCATTTCAACGACGGCGTATTGATGCTCAGCGTTAAGGCCGCACAGCGTCAGCGGTACTCCCAATTCATTATTGAAATTGCCTTTGCTGGCATGGGTCGGCCCCACCTCCTGAAGGATGGCCGAAACCATTTCTTTCACCGTTGTTTTCCCGTTGCTGCCGGTAATGCCTACAGTCAGCGCCTGGCTTTGTGATCGAATCCAGCAAGCCAGCTCAACTAATGAGCGGCGCGTATCCTCAACCACCCATTGCGGAAGATCAGTGTCCACCTCGCGGCTCACCATTACGGCTGACGCGCCAGCGGCTGCAGCCGCTGAAACAAAATCATGGCCGTCCGCCTGATCGCCGGGCAGCGCAACAAAAAGATCCCCTTTTACAAGGCTGCGACTATCAATACCAACGCCCGTCACCATGACCCGCGGGCCATTGCAGCGCCCACCTAATTCGGCAACTAATGACTGGAGTGCAACGGCATCCATCAGCCGGCCCTCCGTAATAATTGCTGCTCAACCTGCTCACGATCGGAGAAAGGCACGGCTTGTTGACCCAGCCATTGCACCGTTTCGTGACCCTTGCCGGCTACGAGGACAACATCTTTGGCATCTGCCTGACTGATTACATCAGCAATAGCTCTGGCGCGATCCAACTCGACAGAAACGCCGCTCCTGTCAGGAATCCTCGCGCAAATATCTTCAATAATGGCGACAGGCGACTCGCCACGCGGATTGTCATTGGTCAATACCACCCGATCCGCCAGATGCGATGCAACTTCGCCCATCAAGGTCCGTTTGCCCTTATCCCGATCACCACCACAACCAAACACACACCACAACTGACCGGTTGTATGCTGACGTAATGCCTTGAGCACCGATTCCAATGCCCCGGGGGTATGGGCATAATCAACAATAACCAAAGGCCCATCGGCTCCGATAAACCGCTCCATCCGCCCCGGCACTGAGCGAATGGCGGACGTTGCAGTCAGGACTTCCTCAGCAGATTGATCCCAGCTTGCGGCTGCAACCGCCGCCAGTACATTAGCCGCATTGAAAGCACCCATTAGCGGTACGTGCAAAGTATGTGTCTTACCGGCATGTGCAATTTGCATTGATAAACCATCAGCCACCGGCTGAACGCCACACACCTGCCACTCATTGCTCTTATTTGCACCATAACGGCTCACCGCAACACCATCGTCCAGCATCGCTAACCCGGCGCCAAAAGTGTCATCCGTATTGAGAACCCGACAAGCCAGACCCGGCCACAAAAACAGTTTTCGCTTCGCAGCGGCATAGGCTTCAAGACTGCCGTGATAGTCCAAATGATCCCGGCCCAAATAAGTCAACACTGCCGTATGAAAAGGCACTGCCGTTACTCGCCCCTGCGCCAACGCATGGGATGAGACCTCCATCGCCACCGCTTTTGCGCCAGCCTGCGCCAGCGTTTGCAGCTGCTGCTGCACACTCACCGGATCAGCGGTGGTATGGCGTGTCGGCTTAAGTTGCCCGGGCAGTCCATATCCCAGCGTTCCAAGCACCCCACATTGAACACCCAATGCGCTCAAAAGCTGCGCGATGTAATGCACAACCGAGGTCTTACCATCGGTACCGGTTACACCGATAACCCGCAGCGCCTTGCCGGGGTAGCCGAAATATCTGGCTGCTATCTCGCTCACATAAAGATGAAGATCAGGCAGCTTTTCTGACCGTATGCCGGCGGCTGCGCACCGCGCGGCAACCGCCGCATCGTTCCATTGGGATGATGGCTCATAAACTACCAGCTCTGCGCCAGCGGCCATCGCATCATCCAGATAATCCAGACCGTGCCCCTGCTCGCCCGTGACTGCCAGAAAAATGCCTCCCTTCACCACTTCTCTAGAGTCCATGGCCAGACCGCCAGCCGCCTTCGCCGGGGCCGGTATACCCCACGGCGCAAGCAGCGCTTCCATTGTCATGCCCCCGGCCATTAGCTTTTCCGCTCCAACATGGCATCAGGGGAAAGGCGATAAAGCCGCAATGCGTCACTCATCAAAGCACGGAAAACCGGCCCTGCCACGGGGCCCGCGTAGTATTCCGACGGGTCCGGCTCGTCGATGGTTACTACCGCGACAAAACGCGGATTGCTCGCGGGCGCGATGCCTGCAAAGGTTGAAACATACCGGCCTTTGGCATAACCCTCCGGGCCGATTTTACGACTCGTGCCCGTTTTGCCGGAAACCTGATAGCCCGGAATGGCTGCCTGAGTGGCTGTCCCACCGGGTAGCGTGACATCAACCATCATGGAGCGCAGGGTTTTTGCCACGCCCGGATCAATCGCGATCGGTCCGTCGGTAGCAGACGTGTTGGCCAGTAGCGTTGGCGTTGGCAGATGTCCATCGGCTGCAATCGCCGCATAAGCCCGCGCCAGTTGCAGTGTGGTTACCGACAATCCATAACCGAATGCCAACGTGGCCGTTTCAAAGGGTCTTTCGGTCGGCATGGCTGTTAAATGTCCTGATGCCTCACCAGGAAAATTCACGCCCGTTGACTGCCCGAAACCCAAATCGGCCAATAGCTGCCAGTGCCGGCCCTGCTCAAGCTCGAGCGCTATTTGTGCCACACCCACATTGCTGGACTTCTGCAGAATGCCGGCCACCGTTAACGTCCCGAAGTCCCGAACATCCCTGACATCGTTGCCGGCAACGCGCAGATAACCCGGCGCAGTATCAATCTCTGTGTCCGGCGTGTATTTGCCTCCGGCCAAAGCCGCAGCAACCGCCAGTGGTTTCATCACTGAGCCCGGCTCAAACACATCCGTCACCGCGCGATTTCGATAACGTTCAGCAACGATGTCTGATCGCCGGTTCGGGTTGAATGCGGGCTGATTGACCATCGCGAGAATCTCGCCGCTATGGACATCCATCAGCACCACTGACCCACCCCGGGCGGAACGCCTTTCCACCGCGGCTTTGAGTTCCCGGTAAGCGATATACTGAAGACGTTGATCAATGCTTAAATGCAGATCTTTGCCGGGTCGCGCATCGCGCAACAGTTCAACATCTTCTATGTTGCGACCATGGCGATCACGCAAAACCCGTTTAGCGCCGGCAACCCCACTTAACCAATCGTCATAGGCGAACTCAATACCGCTTTGGCCGTTGTCGTCGACATCGGTAAAACCAAGCACATGCCCCGTTACTTCACCCGCCGGATAAAATCGACGGTATTCCCGCTGCAGATGCAGCCCGGGAATCTCCAGCGCCAACGCCTGCTCAGCCAGCTCAGGGGAAACATGCCGGCGAATGTAAACAAACTCCCTCTCTGCACGACTGGTTAACGTTTGCTCAAGCACTTTCGCATCAAGCCCGATGAGCTCTGCCACCGCAGCAATCGATGCTTTTGCATCGCTAGCCAGCAAAACCTGTGGATTGGCCCAAATCGACTGAACCGGTGCGCTAATCCCAAGCGATTCACCATTGCGATCGTAGATAACCCCGCGATTCGCAACCAGTGTTTCGGTACGAAGATGACGCTGATCACCCTGCCCCTGCAAAAAGGCGCCCTCATACAACTGCAGAGTGACCGCGCGCCCTAAGAGCACAAGCGGCAGAATCATCAGCCCGGCAATAACGAACCAACGTCGCCAGGGACGCGGCTGCAGGCGCTGACTACTCATTCCCGACTCCCGCAGACACATTCTGATTCAACCGAATCAATACAATCTCACTCGCATCAGGACGGGTCAGACCAAGTTCGTCGCGGGCAATCGCTTCCACGCGTGAGTGGGTTGCCAACGCGCCTTGCTCCAGCCGCAGCCGACTCCACTCAACGTTTAATGCATCCCGCTCATCGCGTAACTGTTCCACCTCCTGAAAAAGCGCACGCGTGTTATGTTTGCTCTCCGCCACGAATAACGCGGAGCTAACGACAGCCACTGCTAATAATCT